>NZ_AEXS01000134.1:0-25120 GCF_000204455.1 Paenibacillus sp. HGF5
ATCCAGCTCCAGCATGACATTGGCCACCCGGTCCAGAAAATACCGGTCATGCGTAATCATGAGCAGCGCACCCCGGCGCTTCTGCAGATACTGTTCCAGCCAGGCCACGGATTCATTGTCGATATGGTTCGTCGGCTCATCCAAGATAAGCAAATCGGAAGGCTGAATCAAGGCCGCAGCCAATGCGACCCGCTTACGCTGGCCGCCTGACAGCGTCCCCATCTTCGCGTCATAATTCCGGATGCCCAGCTTGGACAGGATGGTTTTCGCATCGCTTTCCAGCTGCCACGCCTGCAGCGTATCCAGCGTCTGATTGAGTTTCAGCAGGTTATGCTGCAGATCTTCGCGATTCGGATGCAGCTCCAGCAGTTCCATCGTTTCGGTGTACTCCCGCACCGCCTTCATCTCTGGAAGATCGCCCTCAAATACCTGCTGCAGGACGGTATTGTCCGGATCAAACTCGGGGTTCTGGGCCAGATAACGCACCCGGATGCGATTGCCCATCGATATTTTACCGGCATCCGGCGGCTCAAGCCCCGCGATAACGCGCATAAACGTCGATTTCCCCGTACCGTTTACGCCGATAATCCCGATTTTATCCTGGTCCTCCATCCCGAAGGAAGCATCCTGAAACAGAATTTTGTCTCCATAGCTTTTCGTTACCTGTTCCACGGTCAATATATTCATAGTTATGATCCCTACTTACATCTATAGATTTCGTTGATCGTTCGTTCATCACTAAGACGGATACATTATAACGCAATCCACGCCGCAATCCCATAAGCTGCCGCGCCGCCAAGCAATGAGCTGATCAGATTGACCGCATCGTTGGACATCCAGGCATGTCCGCGCATGCGCACCGTAGCCTGGCCGCAATGTCGAGACACTTCCACCGATTTGCCACACGACGGGCAGCGATACATGACCTGCATGGTCGCACCGAGGTACGAATCGGCAAAAGCTCCGACCATGCCGCCCGCAAGGGCAGCCAGGACATACGGCAACAGACCCGCATTCATGCCGCTCCACTCGGCCAGCAGCCATCCGCCTGCCCCAATCAGCATACTCCCTGCTGCGGCCGCCGCGGAGCCAACCCAGGACACGCCGCCGGATTCCCCTGCTGTCAGCACCCTTCCGTTCAGCACGGAACGCGGAGGCTTCCGGCTAAGGCTGCCTACCTCCGTGGCCCAGGTATCTGCCGTCACCGTAGCCATGACGCCTATAAACAGGTACACCCACAGATGGGACGGAATCCATACGTTCAACAGACACAGCACCATGCCGATGCCGCCATTGGCCAAGACCTGACCGGCATCCCGCCGGCCGGTCTTGGCATAGGATTTCTCCAGGTCCGCCTTCCGCTGCTTCCCATACCGCGAGAGCAGCGTGGACGTTATGAAAAAAAGAAGCAGGGTTCCGAACCAAAACGCGTTCCCTGCTCCGTAATATATGGTACCCATCAGAATAGCGGCTAAGGCTCCGGATTCCGATAACGATCGTTTCCTGTAAGCGGCTCCTGCCACGATGACGGCACCCGCTGCCCCGATCAGCCAATCCATCCGCGATCCCTCCCATAATAAAGCTTGTCAGATTACCCGATTTCGCAGCGGCCCAGACGGACGTCTCCCCAGAACAATTCGAACACGTCACCGGATTCCGTGGGTCCAACGCCGGCCGGCGTGCCTGTGAAGATCAAATCCCCTTGACCAAGACCGTAATGCTCGCCGATGTAATCGATGATGCGCTGAAGGGAGAAGATCATATCCTTCACATTCCCCCGCTGGACCTGGGCGCCGTTCTTCCGGACGGTAAAATCCTTATCCCCAAGCTTGGCGGTTCCCGGGAAAGCAATGGATGGCGTAAGCGGTGCGGAAGATTTAAACGCTTTTGCCGCCGTCCACGGGTGTCCTTTCTCCTTAATGACCGTCTGTACGTCACGCAGCGTGAAATCGATGCCCAGGGCCATCGTTTTTACAAGCTCGTCCACGGTCTTGCCTGGCGCGTAATCCTCCGCTAGCTGAATAACAAGCTCGCCTTCAAAATGAAGGCTGCCCCTGTCCATCGGCAGCTTCAGCACGCTGCCGTCCAGCGGAACGACGGCATGCGAGGGCTTAAGAAAAATCATCGGCTCTTCCGGTACGGCATTGCCGAGCTCCGCCGCATGCAGTTGGTAATTACGTCCTACACAATAAACGTTATTCACTAGGGCACACATCAATTAAAACCTCCATTTTCTTCGCCAGAACGGAACTTTTGGTGCAATTTTATGAATAAAGATTTGGCCCCATGTATCGGGCCGGTTCGTACAGATCATGATGGCGGGATTCATTCGGGCGAGCGATCTCATGCTCTTCGCATCATCCACCGTCCAAGCCATGGGCGTAATGCCGTTCTTCACCAGATCTGACGCAAAAGCCGCATCCAGGTGGGAATAGCCGATGGATAAAAAGGAACATTTCATTTGCTTCAAGCGTGCCAGCAAATTGCGAGGATGCGCATCGATGATAAGTCCGGTTTTCACGTCGGGCTCCAATTCCTTTGCCTTCATCAAAGCTTTCGGTTCAAACGAAGTAAGCACCACGTCCGGCAGCATCCGGTGGGCTTGAATCCGCTCCAGGACAGCGGCTTCCAAGCCGGGATACATGTCCCCGCTCGTTTTGAGTTCGATGTTAAGTTTCAATCGGCCTTTGACCAGCTGCAGGACCTCATCCAGCGAAGGAACCTGCTCTCCCCTGAACTGGCGTCCCTTCCATTCTCCGGCGTCCATCCTCCGGATTTGCTGCCAGGTCAGATCCTTCACCTTGCCCTTCCCGGTCGTCGTACGATCCACGCTGAAGTCATGGATCACGACAGGGACCCCGTCCTGAGTCAGCTGTACATCAATTTCCATCCAATGCACGAAGGGCTCATCCATCGCCATCTGAATGGCTGCGCGCGTATTTTCAGGCGCTTTACCGGAAAACCCCCGGTGAGCCACGCATAAATTGTTCATCGTGGGACCTCCTTGATGTAACGTTAAACGAATTAGTCTGCCGCCTTGCCTGCTATAACTTCACCATCAAGCGCTATTTTGACGCCGCCGACGGATCGCTCCTGGACCTCTTTCAGCAGGGCTTCAGCTTCTTTGCCTTCAAGCGGAATGACCTGTCCGATCTCCGTACGGTAAGGCGTCAGCTTCAGGTCGCAGTCTCCTTGCTTGCTGCATGAAGCCCGGAACACGGCTGTTTTCCACGTATCCGCATTCGATGATTTGGTAAAGATGAAATTGCCGGTGCTGTACGCAATCCACTTGCCCTTGTACTGCTCCAATCCCTGCAGCACATGCGGGTGGCCGCCGATAATCAGATCGGCGCCGCCGTCAATGAATGCGCGTGACAGATTGATCTGATGGACATTCGGCGTCTTGTGAAGCTCCTCCCCCCAATGGGCGATGACAACCACCAGATCGGCCTTGTTCCTTGCCTCCTGGATCGCTTCAACCGCCTTGGGCAGCACATGGTCATAAGCCCCGGCGACCCCCGGCCTGTTCTCCAGCGCATACCAGGTCGTCTCCGGCAGGACGCGGCTGAAGCCCAGCAGGGCAACCGTCATGCCCTGCAGTTCGAAATACTGGGCCGCAAAGGCTTCTTCCTCGTTTCGGCCCGCGCCCACATAACGGATATCATGGTCCTTCAGGTGTTTCAAGGTATCCAATAGCCCCTCCTGCCCCTGGTCCAGGATGTGATTGTTAGCCAGATTAACGGCTTCCACCCCGGCATCCCGGAGGGCGGGCAATACGTCCGGAGAGGACTTGAATACGAATTTCTTGTTGGCGGCGCCAACGCCTCCGGTCGTAACCGGGGTTTCCAGATTAAGCACGGTTAGATCGTCCTCCAGGAATGCGGTGCCCAGGTGCTTGTAGGGATAATCATATCCATGCTTCTTCAGCTCAGCCTCCACCTTGCCCGAGAACAACGTATCCCCCGCAAAATGCATAACCACCCGCGCTGCCGTCTCGTCATCGGCATGTTCATCCGCTGCGCCACCAACAGGCTCGGTCATCGCAGAATCGGGAGGTTCGCCGGGCTCCGCCGTCTTCGAAGGATCCGAATCCGTGCCCGCGCCTTCGTCCTGCTGCCCGGAGCCGTTGCTTCCCGCCTGCTCCCCTTCCATGCCAAAGTCCGGCATACCAGGGGGATAAGCCGTTTGCGAAACCGGATCTTCCTTGAATTTAAAATGATAGACAAGCAAAGCAGCGATCATAATAATCAAGCATAGGTTTAGAATGAGCCAAACCTGTCCGGTTCGCTGCTTACGGGCCTTCTTCTCGGCCTTGCTTTTCTCTGATCGTGACAGATGCTGCATAGGTCACTCCTTTATTCACTCATGAGCTCGCGCAATAAGTCGCTTCCCCCATTATACCAGCTTCCCCATAAAGAATAGAACCCCCCGTCGCC
Organism: Paenibacillus sp. HGF5; assembly: GCF_000204455.1. Lineage (NCBI taxonomy): Bacteria > Bacillati > Bacillota > Bacilli > Caryophanales > Paenibacillaceae > Paenibacillus > Paenibacillus sp. HGF5. Next base: position 4,437 of record NZ_AEXS01000134.1, read on the forward strand.
GGGGAGTTCCATAACAAAGCATTCTGTTGAGAAATTCGAAATTCGGGTAATAACGGCTTACAGTCCAATCAAGGTGATCACGGAGTCGCTGAGCGCCTCCATATAGAGCGGGTCGCTGTTCAAGGAGTCGATGCGCTCAAGCCGCATATCCATCTCCTTGGCAATGCTTTTGGCTTCGATATCCAAATCGTACAGCACCTCAAGATGATCCGATACGAAACCGACCGGCGCGACCAGCACGTCCTCCACCTGTTCTTCTTTGTTCAGCGTCTGCAGCGTATCCAGAATGTCCGGGCCCAGCCAAGGCTCCGCCGTCCGGCCGGCGCTCTGCCACGTAAACTGCCACTGCTTCACGCCTGCCTTCTCGGCTACGGCCTTGGATGTCTCAAGCAGCTGATCCTGATAAGGATCTCCGACGGACAAGATGCGTTCCGGAAGGCTGTGGGCACTGAACAGCACCCTCACGCTGTCCCGGACAGCCCCCGCTTGCTCGAACTGGTTCAGCTTCGCCGACACCCGGTCTGCAAAAGCCTCGATCAGTTTCGGATGCATGTGATAGCTCTCCACGAACGAAATCTGAAGTCCCAGCTCATCGGCTTTCGCCTGCGCACGCTTCACGTAGGATCCGATGCTCATGGTGGAGTAATGGGGAGCCAGCACGATGCCTACGGCTTCCTTGATGCCGTCCCGGACCATTTGCTCCACGCCGTCTTCGATATACGGAGCCGCGTGCTTCAAGCCTTGGTAGCATACAAACTCAAGATCGATGGCCCGGGGATCCGCATTTAATGTATCCTGCAGCGTGCGGACCTGCCGGTCCGTGTTCTCGCGAAGCGGAAACACGCCTCCCACAATCGCCTCATAGCGGTCCGTCAGCTCCTTGAGCTGCTCTTCCGACGGCTTACTTCCGCGGCGGATATGCGTATAATAACTTTCGATTCCTTCCATGCTCTCCGGCGTGCCGTAGGACATGACCAATACGCCAATCTTATTCTTCATACCATCTCACCTCTGGCTAATAAAATATTCAACGTTTAAGAGCGTTGTGCTCCTGCCTGCAGTGCTTGAGCGGAGTATTCGTGAATATACGAGGTCAGCTCACGCAGCTTCTCAAGGGAAGCCTCCGGGAATAAACCGTGTCCTAGATTAAACACAAAGCCCGGCTCCTGAATCCCCTGATCGATAATTTCTTTGGCATACTGCTGAATGACCGGCATAGGCCCGGTCAGAACCGTCGGATCCAAATTGCCCTGAACGGCATATTTATGCTCCAAGCGGCGGCGTCCTTCCGCAATGGACACTCGCCAGTCGAGACCGATGACATCCGTGCTGAGATCCGTAAGCGTAGGCAGCAGCTCTCCTGAGCTTACCCCCGGGAAATAGATCTTCGGAACGCTCAGGTCCTGAAGCTCGGCAAAGATACGCTGAATGGTTGGAAGGACAAACGTTTGGAAATCCTTTGGAGACAAAGCTCCCACCCAGCTGTCGAACAATTGAAACGCTTTCCCGCCGTTTGCCACGTGGGCACGCAAATAAGCGATCACCATGTCGCCGAGCTTGTCCATCAGCGAAAACCATACCTTCGGCTCGCTGTACATAAGCTCTTTCGTGCGAAGATAATTTTTGGAAGGTCTGCCTTCGATAAGATAACTGGCAATCGTGAACGGAGCACCGGCAAACGTAATGAGCGGAACGTCGAGCTCCTTGTCCAGAATGCGAATCGTCTCCAAGACATGGCCGAGATCACCTTCCACGTCGATCGGGCGAAGCTTCTCTACATCCGCTGCGTTTCGGATCGGATTGTCGATCACGGGACCGATATTTTTCACAATATCGAAGTCTACCCCGATCGAGGCAACGGGATTCATAATGTCAGAATATAAAATAGCCGCGTCCACGCCGAGCTTCCGTACCGGCATCAAGGTTACTTCTGCCGCCAGCTCGGGTTGACTGCATATTTCCAGCAGGGAGTACTTTTCTTTAATCTTTCGATACTCCGGGTCGTAGCGTCCCGCTTGTCGCATGTACCATACAGGAACGTGGTCCACTTCCTGCTTGCGGCAGGCGCGGATGAATTGATCGTTATAGGTCATGATTAGGCCCCCATCAATGTGTATAAAGTTTCCTAAAGAACATTATGCCCTTTTTAAAAGTAAGTAACAACCGTCTTACATGGACATCCTATGAAAATCGCATGACAATCTTATGACATTGTTAGCTTTTGGCGCTTTTTAAATATGTTATACTGGAAGAACGGCATTTTTTAGGGTAATTCCACATACGTCCGGTTTACGCCGGACCCGACAGCTTAGAAAGGAAGTGAAGGGCACATTGACCAATTGGAAAATCAATCTCATTGTGCTTTGGTTCGGGCAGTTCTTGGTCAACTCCGGGATGACCATGATCACCCCGTTCCTGACATTGTATTTAGCCCAGGACCTGAATGTCGTTGGAGACCGGGAGATAGGAGTCTGGGCCGGATTGATCTTTGCGGCCAACTTCCTGACCTCGTTTATTTTTCAGCCGATCTGGGGAAAAGTCGCCGATAAGTACGGACGCAAAATCATGCTGCTGCGCTCGGGCTTCGGCATGGCGCTTGTCATCGCATGCATGGGCTTTGCCACCCATCCGTGGCATCTGCTGGCTCTTCGCCTGCTGAACGGTACCATATCGGGATTTAACCCTGCGGCGATATCACTCGTATCGGGCACGACGCCCAAGAATCGGATGGGGTTTGCGATGGGCATCATGCAATCCGGACAAGTCGCCGGCACCATACTCGGTCCGTTGATCGGCGGACTCATGGCCAGCTGGGTCGGCTTCCGGCCGATTTTCTATATTACGGGCGGGTTAATCTTTACGGCCTCGCTGCTCGCCTTGTTCCTCGTCAAGGAAAACTTCAACCGCGAGCAGGCCGCCAAGGCACCGCAGCCTTCGGTTATCGCCGGGCTCAAGGAGCTGAGCCATATTCCGCAGCTGCCGGCGTTATTCGCCGTCACGTTCCTGCTTCAATTCGCGATGATCAGCCCTATGGCGCTGCTCCCGCTGTATGTTCAGAAGCTTCATGGATCCGCGGTGGATATCGCGATATGGGCCGGATTCGTCGTGGCGGTCACAGGGCTGTCAAACATGATCGCCTCCCCGATTCTCGGCAAGCTCAGCGACAAGGTCGGCGCGCACCGCATACTGACGTACGCCTTGATCGGTACGGGACTTACGTTGATCCCGCAAGCCTTCGTGCAATCCGTGTGGCAGCTGATCATCGTGCGGTTCATGATGGGCGTGTTCATGGGCGGGCTGCTGCCGAGCGTCAACGCGCTGATTCGTTCCTACACGCCGGACGGCATGGAAAGCCGCTCCTTCGGCTTCAACACAAGCTCGCTTGCGCTTGGCAACATGCTGGGCGCGGTGATCGGCGGATTCTTATCCGGATTCATCGGAATCGAAGGATTGTTCATTACATCCGGCTGCCTGCTGATCATCAATATGTTATGGGTAAGGCGGAAACTGTTCTCGCATAAGCCTTCGCCCAAATACCGTTGAGCCTGCCAGCAGAATAACAGCAACCGTCTCATGCAAAAAGGGGCTGTCCCGTGGTCTAACCGACCCGAGGACAGCCCCTTTGTGTTATCTGATTCATCCCTTCACGCGCGCAAGGATCAGCCCGTCATAGGCGGGCAGCAGCGTGCTGATCAGCCTCTCGTCCGTCGCGATGATTTCATTAAAACGGCGGACGGCCTGAACCGAAGGACCGTTCTTCTCCGAGTTCAGCGTCCGGCCCCGCAAAAAGCAGTTGTCTCCGGCAATGAGGGCGCCGGGATTGGCCAGCTCCATGGCATATTCCAAGTACAGAGGATAGTTCTCCTTATCCGCATCAATAAAGAAAAAATCGAATGTCCGCCCTTCCTGCTTCAATGCCTCCAGACTATCCGCCGCCGGACCGATGCGGTGCTCCACCTGATCCTTGAAACCGGCCTTCTCCAGATGACGTCCTGCGAGTGACGCGTATTCTTCCTTCAGCTCTAAGGACGTGAGCTTGCCGTCGGCTGCAAGTCCGCGGCACAGACAGATGCCGCTATAGCCGCCAAGGGCGCCGATCTCGAGAATATTCCTTGCGCCGGCAGCCTGTACCAGCATGGTCAGCAGCCGGCCGTATGCCGGTGCCACCGAAACCTCCGGCATCCCGTGCTCGCGGATGGCTTCTATTACAAGCTGAAGCTCTTCATCTTCAGGGTATAATTGGTTAACATAATCGTCAGGGGTCGTAAGCAATGAAGCTGCCTCCTTTTTCTAATAACATGCCTTGACTCCGTTAAACCTAACGAGAACTATCATATGATAATTGTCTTAGTCAATGCAATCGCCTATACTATATAGATTGAACCGGCGGCGACTCTCGCCGTACACATGTTAAATGGAGTTGACATCGTTAATGCCTCGATTACAATTGATCGCGACGGCCCCGATGGGGCTGGAAGCCGTCGTTGCCCGCGAGTTGAAAGAGCTCGGGTATACCGACATGGAAGTAGAGAATGGAAGAGTTACCTTTTCGGGTGACCTGATCGATATTTGCCGCTGCAATCTGTGGCTCCGGACGTCGGACCGAATCCTCGTCAAGATGGGGGAATTTACGGCCCTGACCTTCGACGAGCTCTTTGAAGGAACAAAAGCGCTGCCGTGGGAGGAATGGATTCCGGCGGATGGCGAATTCCCCGTGGAAGGACGTTCCCATAAATCGCAGCTTAGCAGCGTTCCCGCATGTCAGGGCATCGTGAAAAAAGCAATCGTGGAGAAGCTGAAGCTCTCGCACCGTACGGAATGGTTCCCCGAGGACGGTCCCCGTTATGTAGTCGAGATATCTCTCTTGAAGGATCGAGCCATCCTGACGCTGGATACGACAGGACCCGCCCTGCATAAACGAGGTTACCGCAAGCTGGTGACGGAAGCTCCGCTGAAAGAAACAATGGCTTCCGCCCTGCTGCAGTTAAGCCGCTGGGGCCCCCATAGGCCGCTGTATGATCCGTGCTGTGGTTCGGGCACGATCCTGATCGAAGCTGCTATGATGGCCTGGAATATTGCGCCAGGCCTGCGCCGGTCGTTCCCGTCCGAGCACTGGGATATCATCGGAGACAACCTGTGGGAGGATGCGCGCGAGGAGGCGTTTGATGCGGTGAAGGACGATATTCCGCTCCATATAGCAGGAAGCGATATCGACCCGAAAGCCATCGAAGTAGCCAAAGCCGCTGCCAAAAGCGCGGGGCTTGCCGGCGAAATCGACTTCAAGGTCCTTCCAGCGGCCAAAGCCATCCCTGATGGCGAATTCGGCTGTATCATCACCAATCCTCCTTATGGCGAACGGTTAAGCGAGAAGGAGGAAGTTGAACGTTTGATCCGCCAATTCGGTTCCGTCATGCATTCGCTTCCGACCTGGTCCTTCTTCGCGATCAGCCCGACCAAGCAATTCGAGCATTACTTCGGCCGCAAGGCGGACAAGCGCCGCAAGCTGTTCAACGGCCGGATCGAGTGCCAGTATTATCAATATCTGGGGCCCTTGCCACCGCGTAACAAATCGGCGGAATAACGTCATGACGCCGCTTGAACCGCCGCCTTCGGGCGGCTTTTTTGTCTGCATCGCCGTTTGAATTCATGCCGGGCCAAGCTATAATTAGAAAAGCATCTATCGACGTTCTTGCATAGAAATCAGACAACGTTTCGAGAATGTTATAGTTTTAGATAAAGGAGGATACCCTCGTGCTCTCATCGCCGTCATGGATCGATATCCGCAGCCGGGTCTCCAGAGGACTGCATTACCGGTACACCGCCTATCTGTTATTCCTTATCCTCATGATGTACAAGCTGATCATGCTGGATCATCAGCTCCATATTGCCAACATGAAGCTGGATCGGGCCGACTATGTGATCGCCGTCGGCTCGCTCCTGCTGATCTCCTTCTGGACCTTATGGCTCCCGGCAAGAGGCCGGCTTGCTTCATTAACCTTACTGAATCTGGTATGGACAGGGATCCTGTACGCCGATTTAATCTATTACCGGTACTTCGATGATTTCATCACGGTGCCGGTGCTCATGCAGGCCGGGCAAGTCGGCTCGCTCGGAGACAGCATCCGTTCCCTTATACACGGCGTCGACCTGTTCTTTTTTATCGATTGGGTTGTCATCGTCCCGTTTACGGCCGTGATGATGTTCCGCAAACGGAGATCGACTTCCGAAACGTACGGGTTCCCGGGTGAATTTCGCCGGCACCGGCGGAAACGGGTGCTTGGCCGGTTGGCAGCTGGTACGCTCGTCTTCATCCTTGGCATGGTGATGACTTTCATCCCCATCAAGAAAGCGTCCGATACTTGGGCTATTGGCCTCTTTGAAGGCAATTGGTGGAATATTACGCTATATAACGTGACGGGACTGATCGGTTTTCACGGATATGATCTGTACCGTTACGGCCGGGATCATCTCATCGGCCAGCCCAAGCTGGCAGAGGAAGAGGTCAACCAGGTCAAGGCATGGTTTGATGCCAAGCAGGGGAAAGCATCCGGAACCGGGGCTTTGTTCGGCAAGTATAAAGGCAGCAACGTCATCATGATCCAGACGGAGGCCTTCATGAATTTTGTCATTGGCCGGTCGATTGGGGGGCAGGAAATTACCCCCAACTTCAACCGTTTGATGAAGGACAGCATGTATTTCAGCAATTTCTACCATCAAACCGGGCAAGGACGAACGTCCGATGCGGACTTTGTCACGCACAGCTCCCTGCTTCCCCTGCCCACGGGTTCCGTGTTTACGCGATATGCCGACCGCGAGTACGATACTCTTCCGGAGATTCTGAAGGAGCAGGGTTATGCCGCAAACGTGTTCCATGCCTATGACAGCAGCTTCTGGAACCGGACGACGATGTATCGGGAAATGAACTATGACCGTTTTTACAGCAAGAAGGATTATGAAATGAACGATGTGCTCGGATGGTCGCTGAGCGACAAAGCATTCTTCGCGCAATCGCTGGATCGTATGAAAGGCATCGAGCAGCCCTTCTATTCCTTCCTGATTACGTTAACGAGCCATCATCCGTATTATGTCCCGAAGGATGCCCGCAAGCTGGATACAGGAGAGTTCGAAGGCACGATGTTCGGGGATTATCTGCAGTCGATCCATTATGTGGACGAAGCCTTCGGCCAGTTCGCGGAGCAGATGAAGCAGCAAGGGCTGTGGGATAATACCATACTGCTCATCTATGGCGATCACGATAATTCGATCAAGGAAATATCGGACTATGAGAAGTTCCTGGGACGGGATCTGAACGCACTCGACATGGAACAGATCATGAACCAGGTCCCCCTGCTCATTCGCCTGCCTGACGGCGGGAATGCCGGAGTCTATCCCGAGGCTGCCGGCATGATGAACGTGACGCCGAGCATCCTTCATCTTCTCGGCGTATCGGAAGCGCCGTATTACTGGATCGGGGGCCATCTGTTTGATGATAAGCCGCGTCTGATTCCGCTGCGCAGCGGCGCTTTTTCCGAAGAGAAGGTGTTCTACCTGCCTTCTGAAACGGCCGGGCTGGAAGGTGGAACCTGTTATGATCTGACGACGCGTCAGCCAACTGACATCCAGGCCTGCCGTGACGGGTACGACGAAACCCGGAAGGAGCTGCAAATCTCGGACCAAGTCATCACGTACGATCTGCTGAAGTTATTTAAAGCACAGGGCAAGGGTGAAACGGAGTAACAGAACAGCATCGGATTTAGGTTCGACCTAATACCCTGGCGTCCCACTTAACCAAAAAAACAGGCTGATCTTAATGATCAGCCTGTTTTTTAATGCGATTTTTCGATAAGACCATGTCCCGTTACAATAAGATCTTTATTCTTGCCGCCTGCTTCCTCCACCCTGCCCAATAGGACACTGACTCGAGTCGGTTTCCCCATCTTGGCAAACGTTTCACCACATATCACCTGAGCTTCTTCCAGGATGGCCGTCCCAGCTTCATATAAGTTGGCCAAAAAGCCCGTTCAAAGCTTGAAAGCTCTGGAACGGGCTTGCACAGGATGATTTACTTTTTAGCCGAACGAAGCTTGGACAGGCGTTCCTTCTCTTCACCTAACAACTCTTCCGCCAATTCCACGGCGTTTCGGTTCCCCTGCTCGATCACCTGAGCGACCGCTTGCTCTGTATGGGATAACGAATTCTCCGCTTGCTGAATTAACTGTTCCGTCGGATGGGACATGGCCGAGGATACGGCACGGTGCAGTTTCTCCACGGAATCTAACGCGCTGTTGCTTGGACTGTTGGAGTGAAGACTGGAATCGTGACTGTTCATGACGGATGCTCCCTTCTAAAGTCATTGTTCCTGTTGCCCTCTTAGCATGGATGGCTGAGCCAGGAACTATACCAGAAGAAATGGGAAATCCATGAATCTTCGATTGGGGGCCCGAACAGCCCGTTGGTTACTTCACAAACGGCATCGCCTTTGCCAGCACCTCATCCTCTGTAGGTGCGCTGACATACCGGCCGTTGATATAAATGAATGCGCGTTTGCCGCAAGGACCGCAATAGGATTTGCAGCCGATCTTAATATCGGCATCCGGCACCATTTTCTGAATCTTCGGGATGATTGTCTTCAATTTCGTATGCCTGCATTTCTCGCAGACGCGAATATCATTAGCCATTATTCATTACCTTCTTTGTTCTGAAGTATCCTAGTGGTCGCCGTGATTCCCTTGGGATGGATTCGTAATGACAAAGCCTTCCTCGGGAAAATAAAGATAGTCGATTTTGACGCCGTCCAGAAAAGGTTGTCCAGCCTCCAAAATGACGTCGATCTCTTTATCCGTCGATACGACGACATCGCTTTCCTTAGGTGTGTCCAGGTCCAGTCCATAGTGAGCATGGTCGCCATGCGCATGGGTAACCAGCACGCGAAGTTTCTTGTCCTTGTTTTCTTCCTTGTCCAGCTCTCGCTTTATCACTTTGGCCGCATTGCGGGTAATTTTACATTTCACGTATATTCATCTCCTCACGGATGTTTCATTCAATATGTTATTGTAGACCCCTGCCGACTTTTTCGCAAGGGTTCTGTCCGTATTGCCGCTGCCCGAAGGCCGCTTACCTTGCGCGCTTGACCTTGCCTTGATTCTCACCGAGCAAACCCGGATATTTCCGTTCGACGCGGGATACGAACCAGTTCATCAGCAGCATCGTGACTCCGATATCATCGATCGGCATGAAAGGCATGAAATCAGGCAGCACCCAGTAAAGCGCAACCGGAACCAGGAATAACAGCTTGTCCCCTAAAGCAACCCGGGAAGAGGCCAAGTACCCGAATATCCGCTGGAATACGTGCGACCAGCGCCGAAGCGACCATAATCTTCTCCACTTCATGGTGTATACCTCCATTCCAATTGCATGAATATATATTACCCAATTCCTGAATCTCTAAGAAATCCCGGCCATTCCTATGCGGCCCGCAATCAATCAGAGGGCGAAAAGAGGCCACTGCCTTGATCCATGACAAGCAGCGGCCGCTTCTTCTAGCTTTGTATACGTTTAGGAATGCTTCTCGTTTCATTATCAGGTTATTCCAAAGACATGAACGCCGACAGGATCGATCCCACCTCGACGCACAGGTCCTCGAAGTCCTCAAGCGGCAGCGGATTAATCCCATATCCAATCTCCACCGTAAAGCCCGGTCTCCTGAAATGCTGGATGAACCAATCCTTGTAGCCCGCATCGCTCCCCTGAAGCTTCACCGGCCTGTAACCGCCCGCCTGACCCATTATTCTGGCCATGTTCTCGCTTTCCGGAGGTTCGTAGTCCCTGTAATTCCAATAAATTTCCCTGCCTTGGCTGTGAAGGGAAACGGCTCGTTCCGGAGAGATCGACAGGGTATGCTGATAGACGGTCTCGGCTTCCGGCTCGCTAAGCGGCTTAGCCCCCGCATAATCCTGCGGAGAAGGACGCGTTTTGCCCCTGCGAGCAACTTCCTCGTTCCAATGCGCCGGGAATTGGTCGCCCAAATCCACGCCGTTGATATTCGCCTTCCAGCGGCGAAAGTCCTCACGACCGCCATTCCATTCCAGCAGACGTTCATAATATGGATGAGAAGGTGTGATTCCTTCTTGTACGAGCTCTACTCCGTCCGGGTTTGCCATCGGGACAACCCACAGCGTATAGTCCTGGTACCAGGCAGTCGGCTCCTGATCATAAACTGTTGAGGCTTGAGCCAACGCCCTGCCGTACTCCTCCATGAATCGCATCAGACAAGGAGTGGTGATCCATTCATTGGCATGCAGCGCTGCATTCATGTGGAGATTCTTCGGGCCTTTGCCGATTTTGGCCGCATATATGGGTTTGCCGAGCACGCTCCGTCCGATGACGCTCCACTCGATGACAGGGTAATGCAGCTGCATCTCTTGGATATCGCGTTCCAGATCCGCCGGCCCATATTCACCGGATAACCGTATCAAATGCTTATGTGTTGGGCCCGGCAGAACGATCGTTTTTCCCTGGGGCAGCTGATTAGCCGATAAACCGGGATTCAATTCTTCCAAGGCTTCCTTGCGAAACCGGAACGCACTGGCAATACGATCAAACGTATCATGCTCCTGAATGACATACCGCCGGCGCAGCGATGCAGGAAGATAGAGCATTTGTCCCTGCTGAAGATACGGCTGCTGGGCGGCCCATGGATTTGCCGTAATCAGCTGTTCATACGCCAGACCATGTCTGGCAGCCACGCGTCTTAGTGTATCGCCTTTCTGTACGACATATTGCTGCATAATGGATTCCTTTCCGCGGCTAAGCCGCTTCAATTAGTGTCCAATCCATGTATATGAGCAGCCGCTTGTCCGACATGAATGATGCAGCCAATCGAAACCGGGCCAAGCCCCTTCCTTTCGTATGAAGGCGATCGTAAAACCAAAGAAAGGCAGGAAAGGGCCTCATCCCTTGTCCTGCCTGCCTCGCAATCTCGTATTCGCAATCATTCTAATAAGCTTTAAAGTATGAACCGTGAATTATAGCTTCGTAATCTGCCATACCACTGGCGTCCGCTTGATATGCTCACCAAGCCATTCGGTTGCAATGCTCTGAAAAATCTCCGGATCTCCTGTACAGAAAAATTGATGCACCGGCCCTTCCATGCTGCTCGCGAGTTGGCCTTTATCGTACAGAATCGTGCTGACTTCGCGTGCCGTCTCATCGGCGGAGCTGATCAGCTTCACATTCGGCCCCATGACGGTTTGAATCGTATTCATGAGGAACGGATAGTGGGTACACCCCAGGATCAGGCAATCAATGGAGGTATCCTTGATGCCTCGTAGCGATCGCTCCACAACCTGCAGGGAATCCTTGGACCGGAACAATCCGTGTTCGACGAGCGGTACCAGTTCGGGGCAGGCTTGACTCTCTACCCCGATATATGGCGACAGCTGTTTCAGAGCCGCTGTATACGCTCCGCTGCCAATGGTTCCGACCGTACCGATCACGCCGACGTGTCCGGTCTTCGTTGCGCTTATGGCGGCTCGTGCCCCTGGATGAATGACACCGATGACCGGCACGGGCACTTTGGACGAAATATAATCAAGCGCCGCCGCCGTTGCCGTATTACAGGCGATAACGATCATTTTGGGATCATATTGAATTAAATAATCTACGATTTGCTCCGTAAATAAACGGACTTCTTCCGGTGTACGGGGTCCGTAGGGTGCGCGGGCTGTATCTCCGAAATAAATAATCTTCTCTCTCGGGAGCTGTCTCATCACTTCTTTGGCGACAGTCAGCCCGCCCACACCCGAGTCTAGTATTGCGATTGCTTGCTGCACGAACCCACCGCTTCCTTCTTGTCAAATTCATGGTTTACAGTGATACCATATGTCATTTCGGATCGAAATGTACCTTAAATCTTACCCCAATTCCCCCCTATCTTCAACAAGGGCGCCGTTGTGAACAACCTTGGATACATTGTTCAAGCAATTGTAGGACTCTTGCTCCAGATGCGGAGCTTAGGTAGTTTATACTATAGTAAGCGCGCGTATAGAAAAGGAGAATCTCACGTGAATGACAGCATACATCGCACCGGCCTTTTTCAGGCTGCGGAGCAGTTTATCGGGCTCTGTTATGCAGAGTTAAACCGGACCGGGGAAGAAGTGCAGTCCCGGATCAGCGACATTCGCTCACAGATCGAGCGGACAGGTACATATGAACATACGATAGAGGAACTGACGCACGGGGCCAAAATGGCCTGGCGAAACAGCAACCGCTGTATCGGGAGACTGTTTTGGGATCGCCTGAAGGTCATTGATGCCAGACACTTAACGGAGACCTCCGGCATCTTTTCGGCGCTTCTCCACCATATCGAGAGTGCCACCAATGGCGGAAAGATCATACCTACGATTACCATTTTCAGAGCTGCGCGTCCCGGGGAAGCTCCCCTTATGATCAAAAACCATCAATTGATTCGGTATGCGGGTTACGAAACGCCGGACGGCACGATTGGCGACCCGGCTTCGATCGCCTTCACGAAGGAATGCTTGGAGATGGGTTGGCAGGGTGACTTGACCGCCCATGATGTGCTGCCGCTGGTGGTGCAGCAGGGGAATGAGCCGCCTGAGTGGCTGCCGATACCGAAAACCTCCGTGCTGGAGGTCTGCCTGGAGCATCCTGATCTTCCGGAGCTTAAAGAGGAAGGGTTAAAATGGTACGGGGTGCCTCTCATCTCGGACATGCTGCTTGAGATCGGGGGCATTACGTATACGGCCGCTCCGTTCAACGGATGGTATATGGGAACCGAAATCGGTGCCCGCAACCTCGCAGACGAGGCCCGTTACAACAAGCTCCCGCTCATCGCCAGCCTGATGGGACTGGAGACTTCAAGCGAAGCCACCTTGTGGAGGGATCGTGCACTGGTCGAACTCAATGTGGCCGTGCTTTATTCCTACAAAAAGGCGGGTGTCAGCATCGTGGACCATCACTCGGCTGCAGCCCAGTTCGGTCTGTTCGAACAGCGTGAAGCGCAGGCCGGGCGCGAGCTTACCGGAGACTGGAGCTGGCTGATTCCTCCGGTTTCGCCGGCCACCACGCATATTTTCCATGCATCCTATCATAATGACATGCGTTCGCCGAATTTCCATTACAGGAACAAGGGACAATAATCCCGCCTGACCAAGCTAAACACTAAACGCAGCAAAGCCGGGGCGTTTGACGCCGCCCCGGCTTTTCATGTATTTTGGCGTGATCCTTATTCCCGCAATCAATGTGCTGAAGACCGATGATCCCTGGTTTTAATCGTTGATCTTCTCTTCCGAAACAGAGGGCACATACGCCTCTTCTTCAAAATCCTCATCAAACGAGGACACCTGTGCGATTTCCTCTTCTGCCAGCCAGCTCTCCTGCCGATTCCGCCAGGATTGAATGTCGGAGATGACATTCTCGGCACGATCCGTCATGATGCCGATCAGATTAACGCCCTGCTCGCCTACCTTCTCCGCCGCCTCCTGCACCTTGGCACCGATTCCGCGTGCGCCGTCTGCAATGTCATCCCGAAGCTCTTTGCCGGATTTCGGAGCCAGAAGAAGTGCGGTAACAGAACCTGCAACACTGCCGATCAATACTCCCCAGAGGAGTCCTTTGCTCTTCTCTTTCATATCCCATCTCTCCTTCTATTTGGCTTGCCTTTCGCCGGACTTGGAGGCATATTTGTTCCAGGAATGCCAGAGCGTCATCCCGGCATCCACCCACCGGAACATCTCCCCGATCTGCCGTTCATTATCGAGGCGGGCACGTTCCAGATGCTCAATGGCCGTTATGGAAGCTTTTTTCCCAACAGCATGAACCGCATCGGCCGTCTTGGCTACGGCTGTCGCTGCACTGGACATGGAAGCGGCAAAAGCTTCGCCGGCTGCCAGCTGACGCTGTATCATCTCCAAAGAGACGGAAGCCTGCTCAAGCACTTGCGAAGCCTCCTGTGTCAATCGGGCGCTGTCTTCTTCAAGCCGGCCCAGCATGGTCTCAGCCCGCCGCATCAGCTTTCTAATCGACAGCATCATGACCACCGCGGCAACCGCGATCAGCACGATGCCGGCGGCAGCGGCCAGCGCACTCCATTCTGTCATCGGGAACTCCTCCTTTCGTCCGACCGGGCGAATGCCTAGTCGCTTGATGCATTATAAGCAGGATGGGCTTGTCTTGACACAACATCGGCGATCTTTTTATTGCGGCCAGAGAACAACGAATATCCCCGCCCGCTCGAGTAACATGCCGGCAACGGTACGAATTCAACAAAAAAAACAGACCTTCAGGGGATTTCCCTGTAGGTCTGTTCTTCCATGCGTCATATGGATGAGCGAGCCCATGCCTTCATGGGAGAAATCATTCAAGCTAAGCAGCCATCAGTACAGTTCGTTCTTTAAATATTCGCGAACGTTTCCCGCAAACTGCTCCAGCACGTCGGGCAGTACGGGCGTTAAAGAATGCAGCGCCTGCCGGTCCCAATCATAGTAGTCCTGTACGAGCGGCTTACGTAAACGAACCAGCTCCATCAGCACCTTATGAACCTCTTGCGGAAACACCTTTTCCTCATGATTGATATCCATGATATCTTCGTAACTGCTGGCATCCCGCATAATAAATCCGTCGATCAGGTAGCTGCCGACATCCGTGACGACCTCGATCGCCAGATGAAGCGCACGCTCCTGAACCAGGCCCAGCACCAGGCCTCCGTCCCACGATTGCGCAGCGGCACGCAAACCTTCCGCAATGTCCGGAATCGCGTTCAGCCGCCGTTCAATTTGCTCTTGATTCACATAATACACCGCAAATCTCCTCCAGCCTGTTGTTGTAAGTCTATCTACCGCCTACACTTCAAAATCAACGCTAAGCGTATGATCTTTCACCGTATTGATGTATTGGATCACTTCCTGGTGTACAGGGTGAACGGCATAAGCCTGCAAATCTTCAAGATTGTCCACTTCAACGATCAAAGCCAAATCATAAGAGCGCTCGGAGCGGATCACATCGGCACCCGCTTCAAGGGATCTCAGCAACGGAATTTTACCGTCCATGTCGCGCAGCACCTGCACGGTTTTCTCAATATTCTCTGCGGTTGGATCCTTCAATTTGAAAAAAACAATATGTTTAATCATCGTCCGTTCCTCCATCTCTAGCATATATGTAAATCTCCCGTATCTATCATACCCCGTTCGTCCGGAAAAAGAAATCGCTCCCACGAACATGAGGAACATACATGGCTCTCCAGATATAACCAAACAGGAGCACCGACTGGACGGCGCCAGAACGTGCTCCTGAATGAACATCCTACGAAAAAAGCCAGTCATTTGGATTTATGTGCTAAATATGGTTCAGCATGTTCCGGGCAATCCAGACCCCGGCGGCTCCTGCCTGAGCAAGCCCTCTGGTAATTCCGGCGCCATCCCCGCCGCAATACAGCCCCTTGATCTCCGTCTCGAAGGAATCCGACAGCTTCGGCCTTGCGGAGTAGAACTTGGCCTCGACGCCATAGAACAACGTGTGCTCCGACGCGATCCCCGGCGTGACTTGATCAAGCGCTTCAACCATCTCGATCAGACTTTTCATCGTGTTGTAAGGCAGCACCAAGCCAAGATCGCCTGGAACGGCTTCCTTCAGCGTCGGCTCAAGAAACCCTTCGCGGATTCTGCCCTCGGTGGATCTCCGGCCGCGAAGCACGTCGCCGTATTTCTGCACGATGACCCCGCCGCTGGACAGAT
This sequence comes from Paenibacillus sp. HGF5, assembly GCF_000204455.1. Lineage (NCBI taxonomy): Bacteria > Bacillati > Bacillota > Bacilli > Caryophanales > Paenibacillaceae > Paenibacillus > Paenibacillus sp. HGF5. The sequence goes on from NZ_AEXS01000134.1 coordinate 20,189, forward strand.
CATTCGCCCGCTTGCATATTTCGCGCGCGTATTCGTTAGGCTTATCAAACGGCTCCGTAAACTTATGGGATACCAGTAGCGCAAAGTTCGTATTGGCTGAGCCCAATGCCGGATCCTTGTAGGAATGACCGTTGGCAGCCATGACTCCGCTGTGGTTTTCCACCACAACATGGCCGGAAGGATTACTGCAGAATGTCCGCACGCGGGTCCCGACCGAAGTGTTGAAGATGAATTTGCCTTCATACAAATGCTCGTTGATTTCACGCATGACCACATCCGAGGTTTCGACGCGCACGCCGACATCCACTTGGTTATTATGCATTTTCAATCTGCGTTTTTTAAGAATGCCGGTCAACCAGGCAGACCCGTCGCGGCCGGGGGCAACCATCACCAGATTCGCCTCATGGACCTCTCCGCCCTTCATCGCGATGCCGGTGACGCGGTGGGTGCCGTCCTCCTTGATGGTGACGATGTCCTCGACCTCCGCCCGGAATGCCATATCAATCCTTGTCTTTAAATATTCATAAATCGACTTCAGGATTTCCAAATTCTGCTCGGTTCCAAGATGCCTTACCTGTGCGCGAAGCAGCTTAAGGCCTGCTGCGTATCCTCGCTGTTCAATATCGCGGATCGCATGGGTCGTCGGATCTGTAATGGCAGGTGTCGCCCCATGCTCCAGGTTGATCGCATCCACATATTGAATGAGCTCCATGACTTTGGATCCGGGCAAATAATCGGTCATCCAGCCGCCAAACTCTGTGGTTATGTTGAATTTGCCGTCACTGTATGCCCCGGCTCCACCAAATCCGGCCGTAATCGAGCAGGCCGGCAGGCAACCGGCGAATTCCTTCCGGCCTACCGCCGGAGGGCACAGCTTAATCTTCTCCTCCAGAATCGGACAGCTTCTCCGGTAAATATCATGTCCCTTGTCAACCAGCAGCACCCTGCTGCCTGGTGATTTCAATGTCAGCTCATGACATGCAAAAATTCCTGCAGGACCGGCACCAACAACGATAACATCATATTTGCTCATCATATCCCCCTGTGTGTTTGACTGTCGTTTACGCACACCGATTCCAGGCACAAAAAAATCCTGCTCCGAATAGGTATGCTTGCGCACCCTATTCGTAGTCAGGAATTTAAGGTCCCTTGTAGAAACCCCTGAACCTTATTTTCAGGGATATACGAATAAGCCTATTTTTCTCTTCAACAACCATAGTTAATATAAAACGTAATTACGAATGAGTCAATAATAATATTTAAAATTGTTCGCCTTTCAGGCCGTAATATGTTTAAATTCGGGTTATTATCGTTAAATTCTATAAAAACACGAACAATGCTCCAACAAGACCAAATACACATTGTAGGTCTATCGAACCACCGCACCGGCTCCATAAATCATGTAACAACGAAATGGAAACAAATGTTTAGTGATTGGCTATTGAAAAGCTAGTGTCGAATATTGTAGTATTGTGTTAAAAAAATCGGAGGAATTATGCCTACACAACTGCAGCAAGAAAAACACTCCATTGAGGCGTGGTCCCTGATCAATCGTAAATATTTGGGGAAAGGCGTGCGAGTCAAGCGCTTTCGTCGGCCGACCCGCTGCCAAATTCGTAACCGCGTCCTGCTAGCCGTACTTATGGCCAACGATATCAAATTGTCGCAATTGGCCGAGGAACTGGGAGTATCCTCCCGTAGCGTCAGCGCCTGGGTATATGAGGGACGCGTTCCCGGAAAAAACAACCTGGAGAAAGCCTGCGACTACTTGGGTTATCCCCGCCACATTCTCTTCAGAGAAGAATTGCTGGACAAGTCGCCCTTGATCTGTCAGCCAGCGCCTTCCCGATTCATGAAACGCACCCTGACACGCTCTCCGGTCAGCAATCGGATTCTGACAGGCCTGTGCATGGTTCATGATTTGTCGGTTAGCGATGTCAGCCGCTGGATCGGCGTACATCCTGGCACGTTCCGCAAATGGCTGCACCAAGGCACCGTACCTTCAGCAGCATTTCAGGAGAAAGCGGAACAGTTCTTCCGAATCCCTAAGTCTGTGTTATTCGCAGATTGCGCACTGAAGCAAGAGTCCCGATAAAACTAGCCGTTAAACCAATAACCATACTTATTATCTGACACAAATGCTCTGCTTGCCGGACTCCATTCGGCCAAGCCGGGCTTATTTTGTGTCATGGCATAGTTTGAGGTTTTCAGGGAATACAAGTAACATCGGGCATACGAAAGCATCCAGGAATGAGGTGACTGACGAATGAAGCTGCGTCAGAAGGAAATTGGCGCTTCACTGGGATTGCTGGCTGGAACGACCATGGGAAGCGGCATCGGATTCCTGCTCGGATGGCACTCCTACAATCTGATGGTCCTGGTTTCCCTTTTCGGTTTTTTCGGAATTGCAGCCGGTCTTTGGGCAGGCTCCCTAAGAATATTCAAAGAGCTCCCTTAAGAACCATGCGAGGCTCGTCGTTCTGCCTGATTCTTGATGAACATTTAGGCATAAGCTCAAAAAAAGCAGGCCGGTAATTTTCCGGTCTGCTTTGCTATGATTAGTTATGGGTCTTCGTCTCGTTTATAACGTACAATTTCCCAGGCTTAACGCCATCGTTTTTGAAATGTTGAACGACTCCGTCAGTGGCGGCTCTTTGGTCATGGCCTCGCGTGGTCGTATCCGGCATATCCTGAATACTCCAGGTCTTGCCTCCGTCCTCGGTTTTGGCTTGACCGCTGAATCCCGTTTCAGGCGAGATAAAATGGAGAAAGCCGGCATTCGGCGTGCTTCCGATCCGGTTCCATGTTTCTCCGCCATCCGTTGTACGGTACAGATCGTTATTCTCCATCACGGTCCAGGCCTGCTTCCCGTTCAGCGCAAAGATTTGGCGTACAGTGCCCTTCGGCTGAGCCTGAACCTCCCATTCGGTGCCTCCGTCATCACTAAAAGCAATCCAGCCTTCTCCGCCAATCCAGCCGGAATTATGATTAACGAGCCGGACTGCCGTCACATCCGATAAATCCACATCAGGTTCGGCCGCTGGATCTTCTTGCGTGTCTGCTGCGGAACCGTTTCCTGCGCTGCCATCCGTATGGCCTGAGGTCTCATCCGTGCCGGAAGGCGGCGTAGTCTCAGGAATATCTCCCTTGGGAGAATTCGCCGATGCCTCAGTCGGCAAAGGCCCGGCCCCATTCCCTATATCCGATGACTGGCATCCGACAGCTACGCTGACTGCGATCAACATCATCAGCATAAAGCCCATCCTGTTTCGAGGTTTTATCATGCGATCACACCCCTTATGTTCTAAGTAACCAACCGTAACGGCTGTTTACGCTATTCGTCCCATTCCATCACACTCATACGGAACGGTCCCTCTTATTCAGTATAACGCGATTTCCACTTGAAGAGGAACGAAAAAAGCTGTTTTTCAAGTCGAATTTCACTTGAAAAACAGCTTTGCTTCATAGATGCGGTCGAGAGGACTCGAACCTCCACGGGGGTAAGCCCACACGGACCTGAACCGTGCGCGTCTGCCAATTCCGCCACGACCGCATATTATGTAAGTCGTGATCGAGTTGATCACCGTAATTAAGAGTATATAACGCCCCAAGCTAAAAAGCAAGCATTTTTTCAAAAAAAAATGTCGAAACCATCATTACATCATGGTTTCGACTAATCAGGCCAGTCTCAGATCGTCCATTGATCATGTATGATGCCGGACAATACCCAACGATCCTCATACCGCTCAAACACAAGCCGCAGGCTTTCCCAGTCCATGCCCGCATAATCAGGATCAACTCCATCATAATAATACTCAACGATGCCGGCCTCTCTATACTGGCTGCTGGCATTGTTCACCGTATTTCCTTCGCTCTTCGATTGGTTGTATCCGATCCACGGCGCCTTCGCAAAGTCCAGCGAATAAATGAATTTCTTGTAATAGTCATCAAAAGTCATCGAAATCGGTTCTCCGCTGCCGTCAAACTCACCCCATCGGTAAACGGCGTCGTTGTTCAATCCCTGCCGCAGCTGCTGCTTGCCGAGCGTTACGTCCTTCTGCCGGTCGACGTGAGCATACGGTGAGAAGGTGATTCCGTCTGGATGAGCAAGCTCGGCCAGCTTCTCAAAATCCTTGTTTTTTAAAGACGCGATCGCTTCAGCACTGATTTTGGATAGGGCAGCTTCTGCCTCTTTCGGCGTGAGCAGCGGATAAATCATAGCTTCTTTTGCCTTGTTATCCCAGGCAACCTTGCCTCCAAGCCCTTCAGCCGAGAAACGGAGCGGGATGTAAACCCGTCCCTCCCTGAGAAGAGGCGGAGCATCCAGGGTCACGACCTTGCCGTCTTTCATGGCACGGGTATGCCCAACGGTATAACTCGTTGTATGTTTGCCATTGCTCACGACCGCCGTCCGATCGGCTTGATTCCAACGCACCTCGGCACCCATTGCTGCCGAAATGCCGCGGAATGGCACCATCACCCTCCCTTGATGAATAAAAGCAGGCGAATCCAGCAGCAATTTGCCGCCATTCACCATAACTTCAATAGGTTGGTCTGAAGATGTGCCCGATGCCCAAACTTCTTCTCCTCCGAACTGGAAAACGGCGATCCCAATCGCTGCCGCCATGAAACCGGCCAGCAGCTTTTTCACTGCTTGACGTACCTTCATCACGAACTCTCCCTCCTTCAGCTCAGTTCACTTCCCATTTCCATTATAGAACATCTATAACCCATGGACCCATCCCTAAAGCAATTGCTGCCGGTTACTCCGTACAGGCCACTGGATATGCCCTCCCCTCACGCTCCAGGTCCGCTATGGCTAACCCCCCATTATATTCACTCAACATCCCCTTTACGTCGAAAAGCAGGAAAGAGGAATTGGGGCGCTGAGGAAGAATTGTCTAAGCATGAGATTACATTTCTTACGGGGGG
>NZ_AEXS01000133.1:0-73467 GCF_000204455.1 Paenibacillus sp. HGF5
AGCACCTGCGTGCCGTTGTCCGGGCCGCCGCGTGTCAGCAGCCAGATAATCTCGAAGTCGTTCAGCGTCCAGATGGTGGTGATGACGGAAGACAGAATGGTCACTTCTTTTACCGAGGGGAGCGTCATGTAGAAAAAGCGCTTAATCGCTCCCGCTCCATCCAGCATAGCGGCTTCATACATCTCTTTGGACACCGTATGCAGGCCTGCCAATATGGCAATGCCCATGAACGGAATGCCCCGCCACACGTTGACGAGAATGACCGAGAACATGGCCAGGTCCGGTGTGGCCAACCAGCCGACGGGACTGTCGATGAGCCCTGTTTTGAGGAGCATGGCATTCAGCACGCCGCCGACGTCGGAATAAATCCACTGCCAGGTAAATACGGAGACGATCGTCGGAATGGTCCATGGAAGAAACAGCATCACCCTGAAAAAGTTTCGAGCAACGATATTCTCGTTGAGCACGAGCGCCATAATCATCCCGAACACCGCTTTCAAAATGACGGCCACCATCGTAAAGACAACCGTATTCCATACCGCCTTCCAAAACACGGAATCGGTAAACAGCTCCGTATAGTTTCGCAGGCCGATGAACGTTTCGGGAACGCCGACCACTTTATTCGTCAAGCTAAGATAGACCGCCCAGCAAAAAGGGAGCGCCATGACAGCCAGCAAATATATTAGCACCGGACTCATGAGAAGATAAGCCAGCCTGCTGCTTGTATCCCCTCGTTCCAGTCTAGGCGCCCGGGTTTTCTCCGGTGTTGTTTGGACTTCCAAGCTTTTCATTGAGAGCACCTTCTTTCTGACGCCTCAGGCTCATCCGCAGCCACGGACCTTGCATCGATGCTTGTATTCGGACTGCGGAGCCTGTTGCGCGCGGTTAAGTCATAACCCTACTTGGCGTATACCGCCTCGATCTTGTTCTGTAATTCGTCCACAGCTTGTTGAGCCGTGAAGCCGGAATCCAGAAGCATCTTTTGGAAGACGTCGTTGACATATCGAAGGTTATAAATCTCTCCAGCCTTCGGGCTATACTCCGCAGGGTATCCAAGGAAAGCGAAATGTGCGATGGAGTCGACGAATCCTTTGTTCTTCTCCTCCTGCCATACGGATTCGTTTGCCAGGTCCGTATAAATCGGACCGGTCAATGGAGCTCCATTCTGCACCCACTGGCTGTACCACGCTTTGTCCGTCATATATTCGATGAAGGATTTGGCAAGCTCCTTGTTCGCAGAAGCCTTGAATATGCCTAGATTGTTGCTAATGCCAGGCACTACCGCTCCCTTCGGTCCTGCGGGCAGCATGGCGATCCCCGTATTCTCGTACAATTCGGGATTATCGTTCTTGATCGTCGCAGCCAAGCTGCCGACGTTGAAGATCATGGCCGATTGGCCGCTTAAATACGATTTGTTGTTGCCGCTGTCATCCCATCCGATGGAGCTTGGAGGCGTTACCTTATCTTCGATGAAAATGTCCCTGATCAACTGAACCGCCTGAAGAGTTTCGGGCGTATTCACCGCTACATTCTTGCCGTCCTCGGTATCGAGGGAACCGCCGTAGGACCAGATGATCGCCCGGGTCAGCCATTCGGCATCGGAATTGCCTTTCCCGTACCCGAGTCCTGCGCCGTATATCCCTTTGGAAGAATCCGTGAGTGCCTTCGCCATTTCGCGGAATTCCTCCCAGGTTCCAGGCGGCTCGCTGTAACCGGCTGCCTGAAGCATGTCCTTGCGATAGTATAAAGCCGTGGACTCGGTCCAGAACGGCACTCCGTATAACTTGTCCTCGAACGTCACGGAGGTTTTCAGGCTGTCCTGTATTTCCCCGTTTGTGTTCTCCACGCTGCCCACAACATCGGTAACATCCTCAAGAACGTCCTTGGCATAGAATTGACCGACTTCCTGGTAGCCGAAGAAGGAGACGTCCGGTGTAGTACCCGATTCGATGGCTGCCGACCATTTCGGATAAAAGTCCTCGTACGCAATAAACTCCACGTTGACATTCACGCCATGCTCTTCCCCGAACTGTTTTGCCCTCTCTTGGATCATCTGGTTTTGCTCTTCGAACATCTGCTTCTTCATCCAGAATGTCAGGGTTTCCCTGCCAGGCTCGGCATCCCCTGATCCGCTGCCACCCGTTCCCCCTTCGCTGCATCCTGCCATCAATATCATGACTAAAGCTGCCGTTACCCATCGTATGGAGTTTTTCTTCATCTTCATCATCTTCACCCCTCAGCATATAGTGGAATGTCCTTACACCATTCATTGTAAGGGCTTCATAAACTGGGTTAAATGATATAGGCTTAACATCCGCTCTCCTTACTTAACATGATGCCGCAATCGAAAGCAGCGCCGAATTAAACAAAAAAAAGCCCGATTCCAGCCCAAATGCATGGCTGAAAACGGACGGTATTACAGGCTTTATTACGGCATTCCGGTTTCCAAGCTCTTTCGGTATTCTTGCGGCGTCACGGAATAATACTTTTTGAACACCCGAATAAAATAATTCGGGTTGTGGTATCCCAGCTTCAGGGCAATCTCGAAGTTCTTCAAGGAGTGGTCGGCCAGCAGCTCGGCCGCTTGCTCCATTTTCAACCGGAGTACATAATCACTCACGTTGAATCCGGTCTCCAATTTAAAGAGGCGGGACACGTGAACCGGATGCATATACATATGGTCCGCGATGGCTTGCAGGGAAATATCCTGAGACAGATGATCCCGTATGAACCGTTTCATCCGGGATACGGCAGCGCTCCGGTCGCTGCGCGTTGCCTGTTCGGCACTTGACTCCAGTAGAGGCAGAACTTGGCCCACCCATTTGCCGAGCGTGGCCGCAGTCGTGCATTGCGAGAGTCCCGTTATATCCGCAAGGGACGCTCCGACGATATCGGCAAGACTGCGTCCGTTCTTGTGCGCATATGCGCTTAGCGAGGAATATATAAAGAAAAAGGCTTCGATTACATGCTCTTGCGATTGGCTGTGCGCGAGCGACAATTCCTTCAGGATCTGCTCAAGTTTCTCTTGGATTTGCTTCCAACTGCCGGATTCCAGCAGATGATGGAGCAGCGGAGGCTCATAACATTTTTGCAAGGAACGGACCGGATGCAGCTCCTCCTCATCTTCTGCGAAAACGAACATATCACTGTGGCTGCCGATATGGCGGCGCAAAGCGAAAAGACTGTCTTGATACAGCTTTCGGACATCTTCCGGGAAGGAACCTCGCTTTCCTATCAGGACGGAGATTGTTCCTTTCAGGTAACGGCTGACATTCATCTGCAGCTGTGCAGCGAAATGCTTGAGCTCATTCTCCTCCGTATGCTCATAAGGGTGCATCCTAGCCGCCGAATCATCGCTTTCAAAAACAAAAAAGACGAGATATCCATGTATGTCCCTGCATCGCCACAATCGAAACCGTTCCCCGAAGATCTCGTCCGCCATGTTTCCGATCGCGTACTCTATGATGGAGGAGTCATAGGGGCTCATTTCCGTCAGACGGTCCTCCATACGTACAAGCATCAAAGCCGCTTGGTTTCCGATGGCGGATTTCATTTCAAGCAGCTCCAGTTTTTCGGCCCAAACGTTCTTTGGTGATTTCATGCCTTGAAGCAGCTGATTCAGGAATTCGCCTCGAATATGTGGAAGATTAACCCGAAAAGCCTGAACCGCACGATGATAGGTTTCGCTGGATTCACGCTCCTGCCGCAGCGATTCCACTGCTCCGCCTACTTTCTCCAGAACGACTTCGTCGCTGACGGGTTTTAGCAGGTACTCATAAGTGCCAAGCGTAATGGCTTCCTTCGCGTATGCAAAATCGGCATACCCGGACAGCAGGATCGTTTTGACATTCTTCCATTTCGATTTCGTGATCTCGACAAGCTCGAGACCGTTCATCCGCGGCATCGTGATGTCGGAAATCATGATGTCGACCGGCTGCGTCTGCAGTATTTCCAGCGCTTCGAAAGCGGAGTATGCCTTGCGGACCTCCTCGATCCCGATTTTCTGCCAAGGTATCGTATGCGCAAGCCCCTCTACCACGCTTGCTTCGTCATCAACGATCAGCAATGTATACATCGTCATCCCCCCTTTCCCTACTTGGTATTTCCCAGCATATTTCGACGCGGAGTCCTCCTGACGGCGATTCTGAAAAGGTCAAGCCCGCATGTTTGCCGTACCGGGTGACCAGTCTCTGATGAATATTCCATAGACCGAATCCCCCGCTATCGTTCAAAGGCTCTTCGACCTGTTGCTTCAGCTTGTCGATGATGCCAACCTCCATGCCCTGGCCGTTGTTGTCAATTCTGATCCTGCAACGACTTCCTTCGATTTCACCGGAAATATGAATCATCGCGAAATCCAACTGATCCTCAACACCATGGATGACGGCATTCTCTACGATAGGCTGGAGCAGAAGTCGCGGAATCTCTAGCTGCATCATGCTGTCAGGGACCTCGATCTCGAAGGTTAGTCGCTGAAGCCGCAGCATCTGAATCGTTAAATAATTGTCAACCAGCTTCACTTCCTCTTCAAGGGGCGCGGTCGGTTTTTCCAGTCGCGTCGTGTACCGGTAATACTCCCCCAAGTTCAGGGCCATGGCCACGACAGCTTCCTTCTCGCCGAGATTGGCCATGTTTTTGATGTAGAACAGGCAGTTATACAGGAAATGAGGGTTAATTTGCGATTGGAGCTGCTTAAGCGTGGCTTCCTTGGATCGCAAAGACTCTTTGTACACCCGTTCGATGAGCTCCTCGATTTGCTCTGCCATGTTGTTGAAGGAGTGAAACAGATACATGAATTCGTTCTTCGGCACATCCTTCAGGCGCGTCATGTATTGACCGTCCCTGATCCTTCTCACCGCATGAAGCAGGCGGGAAATCGGACGCTGGACATTACGGTACAACAACAAGGTCAGCAGTAAGACAAGAACAAGCAGGAGCGATACGGAAATATAAAAGAGGGCGCTGCTTAAGGTGATCGGGGAATATACGCTGTCCAGCCGGACGAAATCCACCAGATACCAGCCCAAACTGCTGGACAAGACGTAATTCATTACATATTTGCCCTGCCCCGATTGCACGATTCGGCTGCCCTCTTCCCCAAGCTGCAATTCGTTCAAGGTGCCGGCGGCCATTTGTATCGTTTCTTCGACCGATGTGCTGTTGGCAATAACGGTTCCGTCAGGTGCATACAGGAATGGCTCGCTGTCCCCGTCCTGTTTCAACCGATTCAGCATATTGACCAGATTCTGGTCGGTGAAACGGACCTCCACGATCAGATCCTGCGTAGAAGCGGACGTTCTCATCCAGCTAAAAAAAGCTTGTCCTTGCGAATCCCGATGATAAGTCCAGTTCTGCTTATGGGCATGAGCCAAATATTCGGCATCATACCTTGCCGACAAGTCGGTTGTCAGCAATTCACGATACTGCGTCAGGTACATTAGGATTTGGCTGTCCCAGCTGCTAGTTGCAATCTGCATGTTCAACATATCCGTGATCCGCTGCTGGCTGTCGATTCGTTCCATGGGAGTGCTATCTGAGCGCTCTGCCAGATAACTCTTAATCCCGTCATCATTGCTCGCGATCACCGAATATTTCGTCAGCTGGTCGATCATGGTGTCCATCTGACTCATGAAAAACGTCAGTCGGTTCCGCTGGCCCTCCTCCACAGCCGAACGGACGACGTTGATGCTGACCTGATGGGAGTAGGCATACAGCAAAATAATGGGAATAACCAGGACCGCCAGCAATGTCGTAAGCTTCGCAAACGTACTTGTTCTTAACCGCTTCATCAAATGCATACCCCCGTGTCAGAGCGATTCGCTCTACTTCTCGCTGTCGATCAGTTCTTGCAATTGGACGTTTGCCGACTCCGCGGCAGCTCCGACATCTTCACCGATAAGTCCCTTCACCACGATACCGCCGATAATGTCCCGTGCTTCCTTCACGTGAATGACTTTTGGACGGTCGTAGCTCATTCCGATCGGAATGGATTCATTGATCACCGGAATCAGCTCATCCGGAAAGCCGGAGATTCCTTCCTTGTCATGCCACAGCGAGCTCCGTGCTCCCGGATTACCGATCTTCTGGGCTTGCAGCACCATGTCCCTGCCCGAAGCCCACTCGATGAAAGCCCAGGCAGCATCCTTGCGGGCAGAATTCGCATTGATGCCAATGGCCCATGCAGTGGTGCTGTACGGCTTGCGACCGGCATCACCTGCCGGAAAGAGCGCATACCCGATCTTCTCCTTAGCTAATCCCGATTGCGCTAGCAGGGAGTAGATCGCGCTGGCATCGGTGAAAAATACCGCCTTTCCTTGCGCAAAGAGATCTGCGGATTGCGGCCAGCTGTAACTGAGCGCATCGGGCGGTCCATAGTTTCCGAGCAGTCTAACGTATCGCTGAATCCCCTTGAGCGTTTCCTTTGTGTTCAATCCCGCTTTATCCGCACTTAGAAAATTCCCGCCCTCAGAGTATACAAATGACGATAGCTGGGTTACGAGAGCGCTTCGCTGCCCTCTAGCGACAAATCCGTACATGCCATGCTCGGGATCATGCACCTGTTTAACCGCTGCTTCCAGCTCTTCTAAGGTCTGCGGGACTTCGATCCCCTTTTTCTCAAGCAGGTCCTTGCGATAGTATAGAATCTGCTGCTCCGTCGATAGCGGGACGGCAAGCAGCTTCCCGTTCACCGTTACCGATTCCAGCGCCGTTGAAGAGAAATCGGCGAAGTCGTAACGCGGGTCCGATACGGCATACGATTCCAAGGGCGTTAACCAGCCGTTATTCTCATACAGACTTAGCTCTTCCAACGGCCGGATCATGAACACATCGGGACTTTCGCTACCTACCGTCATCTGTACGAACATCTTTTGGCTGAGCTGCTCATTGGTCAACGCTTGAAAATCCACCTTGATACCCGTCTGCTTCTCAAATTCGGGAAGATGGGCGCGAAGGATGTCCGCAACCGGATTTTTAGCCATATATGCGGTAATCCGCACATTGTCAAACGGGCGTTCCGGTTGGTGAGACATTCTGCTGTCGGCCCCGTTCCTCCCCGCCATGCATCCGGCTGCCGACACCATGATGACGACAATCCATAACACCATGCAGAAACGTCCTGCAAACTTCATAACTTCCCCTCCTGTCAGTCGGTCATAAATCGATATTAAAGCGTTTACAATGGAGAAGACACTGAAAAAATTTAACATATGGTATACATATTTAGCCTTTCATGCATGGCGCTAATTCTCATTCAGCATTACGACAGACGAAATGGCCTTCTTTATCAAAGACTTTATGAATAGAAAAAAGCCGCTGATCTCATTCCGGATCAGCGGCTTAGAAATTCACCTATTCTGCTTTCTCTTCATAGACAACAACGGTCTGACTTTCCGATTCCCACTTGACGGTTGCATTCAAGGCCTCGCTTATAAAGCGTACGGGCACATACGTATTGCCCTTGGTAACAGTAGCTGGGGCATTCAGCGAAATTTTCTTGCCATTGACGGTCGCTGTTTTACTGCCGACCAGGAGTTGGATGCTCACTCCGTCCTTCGAGACGGTGATGGAGCGCTTTTGAGGATTCCATATAACCTCGGCCTCCAAAGCCTCGGCTATGGCGCGAAAAGGAACATATGTATTGCCTTTTTTAACAAACGGTTCGGTGTCCGAAGCTTCGCCGTTCACATACAGCTTAACTCCATTCTTTTTACCCGCCTTTTCACTGAGCTTTCCCATGGTTTTGTAAAGATCCAGGTTTTTAAAATTGGCTTTGATGGCTTCTTCTTGCAAATATACGGCTTCAGTCACGCTGCCGTTTGTTTCGAGCATATCCGCTGCCGCTTCTAACGCCTTGTCCTTTTCAATAATGGCCTCAAGCTGTTTTTGTTGCTCGTCCGTTAACTCGGCCGCATATTCGGTAAGCAATATATTGACTAGAACGGCGCCTGCCGGTTTATCCTCAACGTTTTGAATGGCATTTAGTAAACCTTTGTATCCTTTGTGACCATTGTTCTTGGAATCGACTTTATCGGAGGAAGGATCGTTTGTTTGCTCTGTTTCCGGCGTTGTGGATTCCTGAACTTGGTCTTCTACTTGGCTGGACTTATCAGAGGACTCGACTTCCTCGGTTTGCAACTTGTCATTACGAGTTTCTTTTTCTTTTGGTCCTTTTGGCGATGCCGCGTTACTTGTCTTGCCGGGGGGCGTGTTGCTTGGTTTGGCTGAGATCGTGCCTGCGGCGGTCGCAAACATCAGGGCCGCGCTGGTTAGCAGGATGACTGTTTTTTTCATGATAATTCCTCCTGAAAGATCAAATATGCATGCTCCATTCTTTATCGGCAGAAATAATAGACCTCAATAGATCATCGATAAGATTTGAATGATGCCGTGAAAATCAAAAAAGCCGCCATGACGGCGACTATTCTTGCACATCTATTTTGTTATCCTCTGCATTCATATTGATAATAATCTTGTGCGTGCACTGCTTGAAATCCAACCGACTCGTATAACCTCAGCGCATGGTCGTTTTTCGTTTCGACTTCCAAGTGCACCGAGTATCCGGCAGAGCTCTGTTCCTTCACGATTCGTCGCAACGCTTTTCTGCCTATTCCCCGGCCTTGATACTCCGGCAATATGGAGAAACCATAGATCCACGCCTGCCCCTCTTCACGGCTGACTCGAAGCTTCCCGACCGTTTCTTCGTTTACGTCAATCATGAACATACCCGTATTATCAGCAAAATGATGGCTCTCCATCGCTCTGGCATCTTCTTCGTCCAATCCGAATGCTTCCACGGATAAACGCACGCTTGTTTCATAATCTTCCCATGTTGCCTGCCTCAGAAGAATACCGTCCGAATCCTCAAGCGGCATTTCCTGCCACGTCATTTGATGCTCCGAAAAAGCATGCTCCGCACCTATTTGATGCAAAAAAGCCTTAGCCGCATCGGATCCCGCTGGCGCGTTCAACAAGATTTTCTTGTATCCGGCGAGTTTTACCTGTTCCATTCCGAGATGAAACAATCGCTGGAAATGCCCCTTTCGTCGTTCGGCAGGCTTTACCATGCCGCATACTTCGACGGTCGAGCCAAAAGGATATAGCCCTAGAAACGCTACAAGTTCCTTTTCCTCATAATGAAAAAAATCCAGATTCCCCATGTTGCGTTCTCTGAGCATTTCCCAATTCAGCTTTAATTGGACATGGTCATGAAGTTCGCACTCGGCTTGCAATCGCTCAATGTCGTTTAGCTGTTGTGTCGTTAGCATGTTATCTCCTAATCGGTTCTGAATGTAATTCTGGTCTCGTGCTATTTCAAAATATGGGATAATACGGCTACCGGCTTTCGGCCGGTGATCAGCTGTTGGCCATCCGTATAACCCTCTTCGCGTCCCTCAAGCTCTTGGATGAGGACCGAACGCCAATACCGGATTCGTTCCTGCCGATCTTCGTCCCCGATCGCGTTGTGCAGCTCATTGGGATCTTCAACCAGATCGAAGAACTGCTCCTTGCCCGTTTGGGAGAACCAGATGTATTTCTCCTTTCCGTCGGTAACCCAATGATTGGACTGAAGCCCTTGAGCGTGCTCTCCATGAAGATGGGGACGCCAATCCGGCTTGCTTCCTCCATCCCTTCCTGCTGACGCTAGTCTCCAGATGCTCTCGCCTTCGACCGTTTCCGGTATAGGCACGCCTGCCGCTTCCAGCAGCGAGGGCATGATGTCCCGCATTTCCACGACATGATCTGAAACCGTGCCGCTCTTCAGGCCTAAACGGTTGCCGGGATCGTTGACGATAAACGGCACGCGGGTGCTGCCTTCGTACGGAAGAGACTTTCGGAATAAATGATGGTCCCCCAGCAGCTCGCCATGATCGGAAGTAAACAGGATCACCGTGTTGCCTAGCTCCCCATATTCGTTTAATGATTGCAAAAAACGTCCGATTTGGTGATCGATATGCGTGATCAGGGCGTAATAGGCAGCCATCGCTTTACGCAGACGGCGTTTCGGGACCAGCCCCCGCCCCGTTATAGGGGAGTATCCGGCAAGATCCGGGTCCTCCGTCTCCGCCCAATCGCCAACCGGCGGCTCCGGAATATCGGCATCCTCATACAGATTCAAGTAGGCCTGCGGAGGGTCGAACGGAGGATGCGGCCTGACGAATGACATCCACAGGAAGAACGGCTTCCCGGGGTCCCGTCGCCGCAAAAAATCAATCGACTGCGTTACCACCCAGTTGGTTGGATGCTGCATTTCCGCCAAATGCCAAGGACGAGCGACGGTTGATGAATTGCAGTCCAAACCAAGATCGGTCATATCGGCGCCCGGCACCCTCTCGTTGAGCCACTGCAAGTAATCGTCAACTTGATCGTAATGCTCCTGCATCGGAATGCCGTGGTTATTGCGGTTGTGATGCAGGTAACCATCGTGAAGCATTACGTTGTGGAACCCCAGCAAATTGCGTGCAGGGTAAACATGCATCTTACCGATACACTGCGTGTGATAACCGGCGTTAGCCAATTCCCCAGGCAGCGTCTCCTTGTAATTCCACGGGACGCAGTCTTGATAACCGACGCGGCCGTGAGCGCGCTGAGACTGGCCGGTGAAGATCGCCGCTCTTGCAGGTACGCAGGTGGGTGTGGCAGAATACGCACGGCTGAACCTTACGCCGCTCCTTGCAAGCTCGTCCAGGTTGGGCGTTTCCACCACAGGGTGACCTGCTATGCTAAGGCAATCAAAGCGCATCTGATCGACCGTAATGAGCAGCACATTCGGCCTTCCCTGGCGTTGAGTCGAATTCATCATATTCCCTCCTCGGCATAATACTAATATCTATTTGATCATACCTTGTTGCTGAGGGTTGTCAATTGCTCTGGGATTATCCGTACCGTCCCCGGATGAATTACGACGGTTATGAATCCACCAATCCTTACTCTGCTTTACTTCTCCGTTACGTCTACGTTTTTGCCATAGGCCTCAAGCTGTGTTAATGCCGGAAAAAGCGCCTCATCGCCTTTGATCAATCGTTTGAGGACTAACCATTCCACTTTGCGGGGTTGGATATCAAAATACTGGATGCTTCGGCTTTTCACGGGATAGAGCTGCTCCGTTGAACCGTCGGAAAATGCAATCGTGACTTCCTTCCACCAGCTGTCATGAGGGAAATCGCCGCGTAAAACAAGACCGATCCGGTCAAGCTCAACCGTTCGCCCGAAATCCAGCGTCAGCTCCGCATCCGCCTGCTGGTTAATTCCCCAGGATTGATACGGATAGGAGCCGTGATTGCAGTTGGCATAAATGCCGTCGATCGCATTGCGTGCAAAGAAGGTAGGATCATTTCTGGTTTCCACGTTGGCGTGAGCATGCGGGTAAACGTTGGAATCATGCTTCTGGTCATGGGTATTCAATGCCAGATTTCGATATTGGGTAATTTCGCTTTCCGCCGCATAGCGTACCGAAACATAATGTTTTGTCCCCGTAAATGCCTTCTCTGGATAGGCTTGCTTGAACGACAATGGAATTTCGTATTCCCAGCTGGTGCCCTTGACATATACCAGGGACGGAAAAAGTGCCTCATCCAACTGAACCACCAAATACCGATTCGGGTGCTCCGTCGTAATTCTAAATTTGTCGCCGGCGGCGTACTCCAGCTGTTGACAAGCCAGATAAGTGAAATCCTCGTCTTCCCGCTCCATCACGCGGTCATGGGAGGATTGCGAATGACGGTCACCTTCCACCCTCACATTCTGTTCACGATTCAGCAATTCAATTTTGATTCTTGGCATGATCCTTCTCTCCTTGTTCAAGACATATAATGAACTCAAATGGATTTATATGAACCCATATGAACATTATACATCGAACGAAACGAACAGCAACTCCCACGACAATAAACATCAATGATTATTTTTCAAGTGCAAATAGAGCTGCTGTTGTTCCATGAATCTGAGTCGTATCAAAAACAGGGATATTCGTATCTTCCTGTTTAATAAGAAGACCAATCTCTGTACAGCCAAGTATGACTCCCTGGGCACCTTGCTTCTGTAATTGGTTGATCACACGCAAATATTCGTTCTTGGATTGTTGAGAAATAATACCCAAGCACAATTCGTCATAAATGATATGGTTGATAAGTTGTATGTCATCTTCATCAGGAATCAGGACATGAATGCCGGCTGCAATCAGTTTTTCCTTGTAGAAATCCTCAGTCAGCGTGTATTTGGTTCCAAGCAAAGCTACGTGATCTATGCCGCTTTCTATGAGCTTCTTCGAAGTGGCATCTGCAATATGAATAATGGGAATACGGATTCTTTGCTGAATGATTGGAGCAACCTTATGCATCGTATTGGTGCAGATTACGATAAAATCCGCACCACCCCTTTCAAGGTTTACGGCAACATCTCCTAAAATTTCTGCGCTCTTGTTCCAATTCCCAACGGCCTGGCATTCTTCGATTTCTTGGAAGTCCACGCTGTATAACAAAATTTTTGCGGAATGCAGTCCACCTCGTTGTTCCTTTACGACCTCATTTATAATCTGATAGTACATCACGGTGCTCTCCCAGCTCATGCCTCCGATGAGTCCAATTGTTTTCATCATTGCCTCCGTAAGATTCATTTTTCTGTGTCATTACTCTAATGTAAATAGATGTCATGATCAACGCAAGCAGCAGCCATCATAACCGGTCGACAAGACGGCAGTCGTGCCGAATACCAGGAATCCGTTAATCATAGTGAGCAGCTGCCCTGGCGCCTACGCTGCCAGTGGATCATGGAATCAGATCAGCCGATCAGCATCCACTCAAAAAAAAGGACACTGCCCAAATCAGGCAGTGTCTTTACTCTCTCTATGACTCATAATCCATGCATTACAAAGTCATGGCATGTCCATATTTCGCAAGGAAGGCTTCCTTATCTTTGTAGTCCTTCATCACGCTGCCGACGCATCGCCAGAAGGATCGGTCATGATTCATATGCAAGAGATGACAGAGTTCATGAATGACCACATAATCAATGACCTCGATGGGCGCCATCGCGAGGCGATAGTTGAAAGTGAGATGCTTCGCCGAGCTGCAGCTGCCCCATTTCGTTTTGGACTCCTCGATGATGAAGGATCTCGGCGTGACTTTCAGCTGCTTCTGATAAATTCGGATGCGTTCCGAGATCACCTTCTTGCAGCTTGCGAAGTAAAATTTCTTCAGATCCCGTTGAAGCTCCTCTTCCGTTCGCCCGTCCGTCTCGATTAACTCATGAAGCGAATAATACTGCCCAAGATGAAGGAATTTGCCTTCATCCTCGTATGCCTTGACCTTCGGAGCCGTTCGGGCTGCCTCGATCGCTTGCAATTGCTTCACGATATTACTCCCATGCCGCCTTACGGCGTTGATCACCATCTCATCGCTTGTACGATTCGGTGCCTTCACCGTTATCAAACCTGATGGGTGGACATGGATCGATAGCTTTTTGCGTGGACCGTATTCTATATGACATTCGATTTGTTGTTCTCCTACTTGAATTTTCATCTATCACCAACATCGTTTCCGTATGTTTTTTTATTATCAGATGGCGGAAAGTCGTTAAAGCCTCACGATTGCATCTCGTTTTCGATTCGTTTCATAAAGTCTTCGGCCGCACTGTAGCCGAGTTGTTTAAGATACCAATTGTTGGCCGCCGCCTCGATCAGACTTGCTACGTCGCGCCCCGGCTGTAGCTGAACCTCGATATGAGGAATTTGGATGCCTAGATATTCCGTAAATTGAGGCACGGCCTCCAGCTCGTTGTTTAGGGAATTTTCACGCCAAGGCACCAATTCAATGTCGAGCACGATTCGTGTCTCATCTTGAAAAGCCGTGCGCCCGTATTGACGCACCACATTGATCAACCCGATGCTTCGCAGCGCCAGAAACTCCCGGGTTGTCTCATTATGCGTTCCAAGAAGAGTCGAAGGGCCCAGCTTTTTTAGCACCACGATATCGTCCGCCACAAACCGGTGGCCCCGGCGGATAAGGGTGTGGGCCGTTTCGCTTTTGCCAATACCGGATTTGCCCCGGAGCAGGATCCCAATGCCGGATACATTCACGCACACCGCATGGATCGACATCTCCGGAGCCAGCGTCTTCACCAAATAACTGTTCAACTTGGCAATAAACTCCGTTGTCGTCTCGGTTGTCCTCAACAACGGTATGCCTTCCTGATTGCAGAATAGAGTCAGATAAGGGATCTCCTGCTGTCCTGAGGTGACAATAAAGCACGGCGGGTGATATTTGACGATATTCCCGATATGCAGCTTGCGTTCTTCTATGCTAAGCGTCAATAAATAGTTAATCTCCTTACGGCCGAGCACCTGCACTCGCTCCATCGGGAAAAAATCGAAATACCCGACAAACTCCAGACCCGGTCTGTGCGTTTGCGGACGGGTAATCATTCGATCCATGCGATTGGCGCCAGCAAGCACTTCCAAATGAAATAACTCCGTAAGACTTTGAACGGTGATCGACTTCATGTTGTTCTCCTCCTGCGGCTATAATTGTTCCTGAAAAGGCCTGATCATTATTGCAGCATTCGGATATATTCAACGGCCGGCGGGCACTTTCCTGCAACTCATTGCTCAAACGCTAGATGAACGACAGCCTCGCGCCGATTTGACGGATATGGTTAACGTCTGCCCACAAGATGAAATAAGGGTAGACCATTTCCCCGATTTGGACAGGACTTGGATATCTCACAATAAGGGCTGCTTGGTTATTCATCTCCGTTGGCTGATCAGCTGAAGGATAAATGAAGCACGCTTCTTGATTTTGTATCATAGCAGGGACAATCCTTGGAGAAGAACCGTAAGGCATTAATGGATGAAAAGCTTCGGAGCTGCATACATTGGCAATCCGGTCGCCAGACGAAATCGCGGATACCTGGAAGAAACCGTCGAAGCCCTCGTATCTCTCTTCACTGACCGGCCGCCAATTTGCGGGATACGGGAAGGACACCCGGTATACAAGGCTTGTGAACATGCTTTTCGGAACTTTTCTGCCGCCTGGGGACCATTGCAAGGCAGTAATCCGGCCTCCGCTAACGACGTTCATCGGCATCTGTTCCCTGATATCGACGATCCAAAGCTGACTAGCGAATTCTTCAACGGTGCACCCGGACAAATAGGCGATTTTGGCACCGTCCGGCGACCAATCGACGGGCGTGGCGAAACAGTTGGAAACTGCAACCGTCCTTTGATCCTGACCGGACCGGCTGTCAATCTGGATGAGCGAATAGTAATTTGGCTCGATGTAGGCTGTTGCGCTGTAAGCGATGCTTTTAGAATCAGGAGACCACACGGGAAAATAGTTTTTCGCAAGTGGGCCGCCTTCCAATGCATAGATGGTGCCGTTTGCCAAATCCACCGTCGAAATCATGGAGATGCTTGCTCCAGGGGATGTATACAGCGCGAAGGTTCCATCCGGGGAAATCCGAACGTCGTGGAGCGGACCGTCCGTTAGATGTGTGATTTGTCTCCGTTCCGTGCCATCGGTCCGAATGCGGTAGAGCTGCATAACCCCTCCAGAATCAGGAGACGCAAATAGAAGCTCCATGCCCGAAGGGAACCACTGGGCATCCTTTGCTCCAGTCTCCGGGATGGAATAGCTTCGATGTGAGGCCGTATCATAAATGACGATCCGATCATTCTTGACATACGCCAAAGACCGGCTATTGGAAGACCAGTCCAGCAGCGTGTACGGTTCGATTTGATCAATTCTGGCTACTGTGAACGATACGGTATCCAGCACATGGACCACATTGCCGTTACCGATGAATGCGATTCTCCTCCGATCGGGCGACCAATAGGGAACCGAAAATTCCGCGCCGAGCCCTTGAGTAAGTTGAAAATCAAAACCGTCCCGAGGGCGGTACAGCCATATGTCGAACGATCCGCCGCGGTTCGATGTGTAGGCAATCCACTCTTGGACGATACCATGGGAAACAGTTTGCAAAGCCAACATCCTCTCTTGAATCATCTGATACTTCAGATATATTCAAAGGAGGACGGTTAGGCGACCATCCCGGAACGCATTTATGAGCAGAGCTTCGCCATAAAACCGAAGCTTGGATCGGTAAATGGAATAAGCTTAAGCGATGGGCGTTCCATTCGGCAGATCGAAATCCGGCTTCAGAAGCACCACGTCCCCCTGCTCCGGTACGCCGCCGAGCACAAGCACCTCAGATTGATAGCCGGCAATGCGTCTAGGCGGGAAATTGACGACGGCCACTACTTGGTTTCCTACAACGCTATCCGCGTCATAGCGATTCGTAATCTGTGCACTTGTACGCTTGATCCCCAGCGGGCCGAAATCAATCTTCATTTTTATGGCGGGAACGCGCGCTTCCGGGAAAGGCTCTGCTTCCACGACCGTCCCGACGCGAATATCCAGCTTGGTAAAATCATCGATGGTTGCCATGCATTTAACTCCTTACAGGTAGGTTATGGAACATGTTCATGTGCTTAGCGACATGAAATTTAAGTACCATTTTATCACCTGGGGTTGCAGGCATTCAAGAGACAGATTGGTTTAGAACGTTCTACGACGAAGGACATCAGCTTAGGAGTCACACGAGATGCCGGATTGCCCCCTCTAAGATCGTTGATCTTCCAAAAGCCTCAACCATTTCTGATGCTGCTTGCACACCTTTGCCCAAATCAGATCCCGTTCTAGAATGGAATAGTTGACGAGCGGCTCGTTAAATACGTCCGCCAGGATCTCGAGCCACTCCGATTTCGACGAGACCTCTGCGGTGTCCAGAATGCTGCCGTTCCATTTTTTCCAAATGCAGCCTTTGAGCTCGTTCATGCCCACATCGTGCCGCTGCCTCACAACCAATAGATCCATCCAAGGAGATTCCGGCGATCGGCTGTAAAATTCATGATTTGTTTTAAATAATTCCAAGCTGTTTACAACCTCAGGCGCGTAATCTACCCCTACATAGGAATATTGGGGATCATGAATCAACCGCCAGCCCTGATCCGT
Organism: Paenibacillus sp. HGF5; assembly: GCF_000204455.1. Taxonomy (NCBI): domain Bacteria; kingdom Bacillati; phylum Bacillota; class Bacilli; order Caryophanales; family Paenibacillaceae; genus Paenibacillus; species Paenibacillus sp. HGF5. The sequence continues at coordinate 17,007 of NZ_AEXS01000133.1, forward strand.
TACGGAAGACGGCTCAAGCACGTACGTGAAAGGCCCCTGTACGTATTTCCCGAATTTCAATGGGATCGGCTCCCATGGCATATCCCCGAGACCAACGTCGACAACCCAAGACTCTTCTTCCCCAATCTCTACGTTCATGAGGCTGACCGTTAACCCGAGATGGAAGCCGTTAATCCGGGGCTCTTGTCCTAAGGGCTGTACGCCGGCCTTATGCCAACTAACCGCATACCCCAAGGCTCGAAGAAGAGCGGTAAAAGCTCCATTCAAATGAAAACAATAACCGCTTCGTTGATGGATCAGCAGTTGTACCGAATTTTGGATATCCATGGGAGTCGGTTTTCCGGCAAAAATATCCAGGGTCTGCCAAGGAATTCTTGTCACGTGCGCTTTATGCAGCTCGAATAAATATTCCTTTGTCGGAGCCTTGATTTCGGATATGCCTAATCGGTTCAAATACGCTTTTACCTCGCTATGCGTGATCATGGATAACCTGCTCTCCTTCTCCTGTTTTTTTGCTTATCATAACTAACAAATTGACCTGCATGGAATGGTCAGTTTGTTGGTGTTATAAAAGACAGGAGGGTTCCCGAGTGGTTAGTTCATGTTCCAGGCTTTTTGCAGCAGCCGAATGCCCGTTTCCATTTCGGACGCATTCAAGCTGGCAAATCCCAAGTATATCCTCGGGTACTGTCCAGCGTCTTGACGCTGCTTTATCCACGTCTTCCGCAAGTCATATACTTTCACGCCGGCTTTCGCAGCCTCCTGAATCAATTCCTCCGAGGTAGCTTCTTTTTTGACGAGCAGTTGAAGGTGAAGCCCGGCATTCTGACCCGTTATTTCAACAAACTTGCCAAGATGAGTCTCGATCAGCTCGATCAACCGATGATGTCTTTTCTTGTACAGGTTCCGAACTTTGCGAATATGGCGAAACCAATGCCCTTGTTCGAAAAAAGCGGTCATCGCCCACTGCTCCACACGCGATGGGGCAAAAAACACCTCCTGCTGCATTTGGGTCAATTGATGCTGCAGTGCCTGTGGAAGAACCAGATAGTTCATTCGCAGTGCGGGGGTGAGCACTTTCGAGAAGGTGCCGGCGTAAATCACCCGTCCGTTATCATCCAATCCTTGCAGCGAAGCAATCGGCTTGCCTTGGTAGCGAAACTCGCCGTCGTAATCATCCTCGATGATGTATGCATTTTTCGCATTCGCCCACTCCAGCAATCGTTCCCGCTCCGGATACGGCATAATGCTTCCCGTCGGGAATTGGTGAGAAGGCGTTACGTACACGAGCTCTGCATGGCTTTGCTCCAATCGGTCAAGCGAGATCCCCTTATCGCCAAGCGATATCGGAAGAATCTCGCAGCTATTCAGCTGGAATTGATCCCGTACCAGGCTGTAACCCGGTTCCTCGACGGCAACATGCTTCATCCCTTTCAGCATCCTGGAGAGAAGGCCTATGCTATATGCCGTTCCGGCACCAATGACAATTTGATCCGGCGTTGAATTGACCCCTCTGGAATTCCGCAGATATTCGGAAACCACGCGCCGAAGGGCGTATTCGCCTTGTGGATCCCCATACATTCCGATCTCGCATAAATGGTGGTCCAGCGCTTCCTTGAGCATTTTATTCCAAATTCGTACCGGAAAGGCAGCTTGATCTAATCGGGTTGGATTAAAATCGATGACATTGGGATTGGTATGCGCGTGGTAATGGATGACTGACAACGTGGTCATGGAGGGCGGCTGTTGATGCTGTTGGGAGTATGGGAATTCCTTGTAGGGATTCAGGACGTAAAGCCCCGACCTTGGTTTGCTGATCACATACCCTTCTGCTGTCAGCATCTGATAAGCCGTCTCGATCGGCGTCTTGCTTATATTGAGCTGAAGCTGGAGGGATCGTACCGATGGCAATCGTTGTCCGTCGGGAATTGCGCCGTTTCGGATACCCTCACGAAGTTGAAGGTATAACTGCTGGTATAACGGAAACTCGCTCTGCTCAGGTAAAAGGATATCAAACAAAAATGGACCACCTCAGGCTTTTTTAATATAAATTCAAGACCCACATTCCATTCAACTGACTTGCATAAACAGCTCCAAAGTGACCATTTCTGTGTGGTCAAATATATTCTAAGCTAGCTATAGGCTGAATGTACACCAAAACTACCCGTTCAGTACGAAAGGACGAATGAGCCAATGACAACGCCTATCCATCTTCGGCACAAAATAGGGCAAGGCCTATCCCCCCGTCATTTTACGGAGAGCATGAAGAGCCGGGAAATGAAACTGAGCAGCATCCCCAATACGAAGGAACAGTTCAGGCAAGTATATGACCGCTTTCAATGGGACGATGAAGAAGTTCAACGGTTCTTCGCTGGACGTAACGAGCGCGGCCAACTCCACTGCCTTATCCTCTGTACGGATTGGTGTCCGGATGTGATCTGGAATGTTCCCGTCTTGTTCCGGGTAATGGAATACAGCCGCATACCGACCGAAGTGCTTATCATGGAAGAGCATCTGGAAACGATGGATCTCTTTCTTACGGATGGTGGCCGTGCTCAACCGATCGCCCTCTTCCTTAATGCGGCTACCGGCGCGGTTCTTGGACAATGGGGCGCACGACCGGCATACATCCAAAACGTCATGGACGAGTTCAAAAGAAATTACGATGATCAACAAGCCGGTTCATATCAGGAACAATGGGATCAGGTCTACACAAGGATCGGTGAACTCTACCATGACGGGAACGAATACCGGAAGGTCTTGCTTCAGGAGCTAAAGGAGCGGTTTACTTCATTCGCATGAAATGGCATCGCACCGACGACGGTTCGACATCGACATCTAGGACATATGAAAGGTAATGTGCAATCAAATCCTTCTATAGTGAGCATGAACGTAACTTAAATCACACTCCCACTGCTTAAATCTTCCTGAATATGTTATCATTACTATCGAAAGCGCCTAATGGAGTTGCTGTGTATACAGCTGTTCATTAGGGTAAGTAATTAGAAGCTTTCCATCTGTAGGACTTCATTAACTGAGTGCAAGGGAGAGAAACATTGATGACAAAAAATGAAGCTCAGCGCCCGTCCCGCGTCGTGATCATCGGTACAGGAGCTGTAGGAGCAACGACTGCGTACACCTTATTCTTGCGGGAAAGAGTATCTGAACTGGTATTGATCGATGCCAACCATGACAAGGCTCTTGGCGAAGCCTTGGATATGAACCACGGCCTCCCTTTTGCCGGCGGGGTGAAACTTTGGGCTGGAGATTACAGCGATTGCAAGGATGCAGACATCATTGTCATTGCCGCAGGCTCCAACCAAAGACCGGGCGAGACGCGAATCGATTTATTGAAGCGGAATACGGCCATATTTGACGATATTATTCAAAATATCGTCAAATACAATGATCACGGCATCATTCTCGTCGCTACGAATCCGGTAGATATTCTGTCTTACGTCACATTGAAAAAGAGCGGCTTCCCGGTTAATCGGGTAATCGGCTCAGGTACCCTGCTCGACAGCGCCCGCTTCCGTTATTTGATCGGGCAAAACAAAGGCATTAATCCGCGCAGCATTCACGCCCATATCGTCGGCGAACACGGCGATTCCGAGCTGCCGCTCTGGAGCATCGCCAACATTGCCGGTATCGGGATCGATCTGACGGACGATGAAAGAGATGATATCTTTGATCGTACCAAGAACGCCGCATATGAAATCATCAACGCCAAAGGCTCCACTTCCTATGCTATCGCATTGGCGCTTGACCGGATCATCGTCTCCATTTTGCAAAACGAGGGCTCCGTTCTCAATGTGTCTACGCTGCTTACAGACTACCATGGCGTGTCCGACGTATATCTTGGGGTGCCTTGCGTGGTTGACCGCACCGGCGTTCGGGAAATTCTTAGCCTCGAGTTTAACGACGAGGAATTGACCCAATTCCATGCTTCCGCTAACAAACTGAAAGAACAGATTTCCAAAATCTTCGAATAACCCAAACAAGGCTTTCCGGACGAACGTTTCGGAAAGCCTTGTTCTTTTGGCATGGCGTCCGTGCACGACGAGGCCCGGTTCCTATCCATTCGCTGCATAAATTGAGAATGCGCTGTATATCAGAAGCAGTCCCATACATATATTGAACGTACGTTCATATCGGGACAACAGGTTCTGGAACAGCGAACCGCATAGCGCCCAGGTCATATTGGCGCAAATGCCAACGATGGTGAGCAGTATCGAAAATAATAACAGCTGCACATGGGTTGCTGCAATTGGCATCACGAAGGTCGATACGGCCGTAATCCCGTATAAAATGACCTTCGGATTCATGAATTGAAATATGAATCCGAACGTAAAGCTGTTAAATCCACCTGACTTATCATCTGCATCCCCCTGCGGCCTGCTTCGCATGATTTTTACGGCAAGATAAATCATATACAGGAAACCGATCATATTCATAACCAATCGAATCTTCGGGATGTATTGATACATTGCCAAGTTGAAGTAGCTGGACAGCAGCATGATGATCAAACATCCGGCTGCAACCCCGCCGATAAAGCGCATCGTTGCTCGAAAACCGTAACTTCGTGCATTGGTCATCGAAATAATGTTGTTGGGACCGGGCGTAAATGAAGCTACAATGGCATAGGTCAACAGCGGAAGGATAAACAAGCTCTTAACTCCTTTCTCGTTTGTATGTTATAGTGATTGCAATCGGTCGTTATAGCGATCGTGCGTTATTATTATATATCATGTATGTTATAACGCACAATATATACAGTTTAGAGGTGAACCATCATTTGAAACCCATCAATCTGATACTGGCGAACAATTTAAAGCTGCTCAGGGAGCAGAGAAAGCTGAGTTTGGATAAAGTCGCGGAAATGACCGGCATCAGCAAGACGATGCTGGGTCAGATTGAACGCGGGGAATCGAGCCCCTCCATAACCACCGTATGGAAGATTGCCAACGGATTAAAGCTTTCTTTTTCGTCGTTAATCAATGAGCCGCATTCCGGTACTGTCGTGGTATCACGGGAAGAGGTGCAGGCACTGGTTGAGGATAACGGCCGGATTCGAATTTATCCGTATTTCCCGTATGAAGACGGGCGGCGCTTCGAGATGTATTCATTAGAAATGGAACATGGCGGTTATTTAAGTGCAGAAGCCCATATCGAGGGTACGGAAGAGTTTATTACCGTTTTCGATGGTGAGGTCACCATTCGTGTCGATCAGGAGGAATATACGGTAAAGGCAGGTGAATCCATCCGCTTCAAGGCAGACAAACCACATGTTTATCACAATTCCGGGGATTCCCTGAACCGGTTAAGCATGGTGATCCATTATTCCGGATCATGATGTCGATGGTAAACAGCAACGGCACCCTTTTCATGAAGGGTGCCGTTGCTGTTTTGATACTGTTGTATTATTAACGTTTTACCGACGCAGCGAAATTGCGCTGACCACCCCATACCGGGACAGCAGCTTGCGGCCGAGCAGCCCCACGGCCCGGTCTGTCAGGAACCCCATTAACCCCAGGCAGATCAAGCCGACAAATATCCAATCTGTACGGAAGAACAATCGTGAATTCCATATAAGATAACCAACGCCTTCATTGGATGCAATCATCTCGGCCCCGATAATCGCCATGAACGAGGTTCCCATGGCAAGACGAATGCCGGTGAACATGAAAGGGACGGTTGCAGGAATGACGACATGCAGCACAATCTGCCATTCGGACGCCCCCATGCTGCGGGCGGAGCGGATCTTATCCTCCTCAACGGATAAAACGCCCGTCAGCGTATTCAAGACCACGATGAAGAAGGTTGCATACAGAATAAGCATGATCTTCGATGTCTCCCCGATGCCGAACCAGACCAGAAACAAGGTTATGAACGCAATCGGAGGAATGAACCGAATGAAATTGAGGAAGGGCTCGGCGAAAGCCCGGATCGGTCCGACCTTCCCAATCATGATTCCGACCGGGATCGCCAGCAGACTGCCAAACGTCCAGCCAAGCAGCACGCGGTACGAACTGATTCCGATATATTGAATCAAGGTGCCGTCCGTCAACAATTCGTATCCGCCCTTTGCCGTATAGACGGGACCCGGCAGAATTTCCGGGCCATACGCAAGGGACAGCAGATGCCAGACGCCAAGTCCAACCATCCATAACAGGATATGAAGGGACCATTTTTTAAGATGATTGCTCACGGGAACGCCTCCTCACTACTCGTCAAAATGCGATTGGATTTGGTTGTACAGGGCATGGAAGGCCGGGTCCGACAAATCTCTCGGGTATGCAAGCGGCACCTCATAAATATCCGTTATTTTCGAGGAAGGTCCTGCAGACATAATGCCGATGCGTCCTCCCAGCAGAAGTGCCTCCTGAATATCGTGCGTCACGAAGATGACGGTTTTGTCCGTATCTTGCCATATGCGGACCAATTCCCTTTGCATCGTGCGTCTTGTCATCGCGTCCAATGCGCCGAACGGTTCATCCATGAGCAGGATCGAGGGATCATTGGACAGCACCCGTGCCAGCTGTACCCGTTGTTTCATGCCGCCTGACAGCTCGCGCGGATATTTGCTTTCATGTCCCGCAAGGCCCACGAGCTCAATAAACTCGCCGGATATCTCCCTTCTCTTCTCAGCTGGCATCCGTTTCATGCGGAGGCCGAACTCCACATTCTCCCTAACCGTCAGCCACGGAAACAAGGATGAGTCGGCTTGCTGAAATACGACGGCACGATCCTGGCCGGGGCGCTCCACTTCCTTTTCCCCTACCCTTACTTGACCTGATGTCTTGGAGACGAAGCCGGCGATCAGACTGAGCAGCGTCGACTTTCCGCACCCGCTCGGTCCCAGCAGGACGAAGAACTCCCCGCCTTTAACCGCCAGGTTGACGTCCTGGATGATATAATGTAAACCGCCTGCCGATGCTGATGCCTGCGTGTAACTTTTATTCAACTGTTCAATATGGATTTCATTCTGCCTTGACGCTGCTCTCATTTTCATCATCTCCTTACTTCAAATCAATGACTCGATCCGGGAAGGCTGTTCTGACCAAATCCAGATTCAATTTATCATTCAGCTCGAAATCCTTCTCGATGATACCGTTAGCGACCATGTATTCCTTTTGCCCCCGCAATCCCGCATAGGCTTTGTCCGTAAATCCAATGCTCCATGGATTCTTCGGCAGATCCTTTAAGGTTGCTTCCTTCGGCTGCTTGACTTCTTCGTACATCAAATCCGCTGTTTCCTCCGGATGGGCTTGGGCATAAGCCGACGCTTCATCCAGCGCTTTCAGAAGCGCTACGAATCCTTCCTTGTTGCTGTTGATTAATTCATTTGAAGCGATCAAACCGGTGCCAAGCCTTACCGGCGTCCTCGACATATCCGATAGCTCTCTGGCTTCGGCAAGGGCACCGAACTTTTCGTTCAGCACCGCGCCATATACCCAAGCGGCGTCAATTTCGCCTTTTTTCAGCGCCACGTAGGCCTCGTCGAAGCCTCCTTGCCCGATCAGCTCCACATCCGACAATGCAACTCCGTTATCGGCGAGATAAACATCCCACAGATAGGGAATGAATGTGCCTCTGGAGAAACTCAATTTCTTGCCCTTGAGATCGGCAGCGCTGGCAATCTCTTTGCGGACGAACAGTTTCCATTCGCTTGCGCTCAAATCCGTGGCTGTTCCGGTTGAGGCGAATATAGAGTAATCGCCTTTGCTAACAGCATTCAAGAGTGGGAAGTCTGCACCGAAGGCAACATCCACCTGCTTAATAAACAAGGAGTTCACGCCTTCGGCCGGCGTTGCGAAGTTCACCAGCTCGGCATCAATCCCGTGTTTGTCGAAGATCCCCTTGCTCTTAGCTATACGAAACACCGCATTCGTGGAAATATCAGCAATTTTCAAATGAAATTTACTCTCTTGACTGTCGCCGCTGGCCTTACCGCATCCGCTAAGCAAACTCATTGCGAGCATCGATATCAGAAACCAAGCATGCCATCGTTTCAAATAAGGTCTACGCATCGCGATCCCTTTCTTTCTGCGTTATTTCATCGGTCCTGGCCACGCATAACGCACCCTCCCCATAGGAGATCGTGCCTTCTACTTCCACGGTCGTAACGGCACCTCTCGGTGCGGCACCTGGCAGGCGGTAATCTGCCACATCAAGCGGAGCAATCTCGGTCTCTATGGGCAATTCAAGCTGTGGCACCCATTCATAAGGAACCCGGTATGCGCGGTAGACCATATTGGAGTTGCGGATATTTTTATAAGGCGATATATATTCCCATACCAGTTCAAATTCTCTTGTCACCTCGAATATTCGGCCGTCGGCTCCTTCGGTAATCAAGGTGTTGCCGTTGGGCAGACGCTGTGCTGAGCTGATATACGGACTGTAGAAGCGGTATGAGTCCAGCGGAGCCTGAAAGCCGGCCTCCGTCGGCGTATACTGCCATTCAATCTCTAAGGTTGCGGGATTGATTTCCAGAATTCGCGAATGGTCGCGCCGCACTATTTTCAAGCCATCTGCCGCTTCCGGATTCGGCTTTCCGTATCCGCCCCAGCCGCCGTTGTCGAAGATCAGAATATTGCCTTCGCCCGGAAGTCCCTTCGGTATGAGGTGAGCATGATGCTGGCCGATAATCCAGCCAATATGCTTCGTTTCCTCCGTGGAATAGTCGGGGCCAAGCTTCCAGACAATGTTCCCGGTTCTTTTATCGATGATGGCAATAATGTTCGTTTCCCGTGCATCCCAGATTATATTATCGGGATGGAAGCGTTCGTCCCCCGCATCATAAAACCGGTTAGGACCCAGCACAGATACCGAGTTAATATGCATCCAATCGCCGGCATGGGCTCCGAAGCCGCGGGTATTCGGATCACGGGATAACGCTAGCTTCGCGTCCTCATCAAACCCGAGTTCATCAAAGTGATCGCTGACGGCCCATTCCCAAATGACATTGCCTTCCCAATCCACTTCGATGATCGTATCGTCCAACAGTTCGATGTCGGAAATTTCGGGACGCTTCACATTTTTGTGAGCTAGAATAAGCGTATTGCCGGAATCTACCTTCGGATCCTGTCCGGGTACATAATAACCGACGGGATTGCCCTCCCGCTGGTAATCATGATGCTGGCGAGCCATCCATTGTGCCGGATGACCCGGGTCCTCTATGTATTCATAACGATCGAATTTCCAGACGATATTGCCTTCCCAGTCGACCTGGACCAGATTGGTTTCATCCTGAAACCCGTATTTCGGATCGCGCTCTGAGGTGCTCCCAAGCACATAACCTCCGGGAAAGAGCTTGTTCGGAAATCCCCGGAGCCCTTTCCATAAGTGAACCTCCCTGCCGTTCATGTCAATCAGAAGGGCGCCGGTATCCGCAGCTTGATAAATTGTATAGCCACTCCACGCCTTCCCCGGTTGAAATACGGTTGTACCCGTTGGATAAATCGTTGGATGTCCCATCGTTCAACTTCCTTTCTGATATGAATTTTAGTAAGAAATGAATTTGTTCGAGCGTTTCAGTGAGCCTGGATTGCTTTGATCATTTGCTGCCGGCGTATCGAAAGATGGACGGGGCGGCCGTAGCACGAAATCAGAGAAGCCCTCCAGATGATCGTTCAACCGTTCACAATAATGGATCAGATCCCGCAGCTCCTCGTGCGAGAATACTCCGAATATTCGTTCGATCGAACGCCCGCCTATGTATTGGTTACGCTTCAGCATTTCTCTTCCAGCATCCGTGATGTCCAGCACAATCGATCTCCGATCGCTCTTGCTACGTCTTCTCACCGCGAACCCGCAAGCCTCAAGTTTATCGCACAAGGCCGTTACCGCCCCGGACGTAAAATCGAGCTGTTCCGCAAGCTCCCCAAGCTTCTGCTCCCCATCCCGTAATATGGTGTTCAGGATCAACAAACCTGGCAGCGATACGCCTTCTATCGAGATTTTGTCACGCTCCTTGACAAATCTCCGCACCATTTTGCGAAAATGCCAATCCGCCTCTTCCATTAAGGCCCAATCCGTTTCTTCCATGCCGCTCCTTCCCGTGGAACGATAGCCTCAGACTCCAACTCATAATCCGTAACGATGTCCGGAAAATACAGAAAGGCTCCTATTCCCCCTTCCGTTAAAATAACGAAATCGAGTAAACAGGAGCCTTTGGTGGACCAATCGGCTGATATATCGTTCAATACTAAGATAATGAATGATCATTTAATGAGGACTGAATGAATTTGCTTGTGGCTAGATTAAACCAATTAATACCACCTGTCAAGTAGGAAATAAACATATATTTAAACCATCAAAACAAAACCCCGCACTAGATGCAGGTTTCTCCAAAGCCAAGCATATTGATATCGCATAAAGGTTGTTCCTCTTCTTTGTCGATAGGTCTCGAAGAGGATGCAAGAATAGGCTGTATGTCGATTCAGAAAATCCTATAGAAAAAAGCCGTCGAGACGGTTCCTCGACAGCCTGCATGCATCCCTATGTTTGTGCTTGCTGTAAACAAGCAATCTCATCCACCCTAATCCGACATTAATAAATGCCCGCTTTCTTGGAGGTTTGTTGAATTCCGTCGGTTCCATGAACCACTGTGTTCCCCCAGCCGGTCAGGTTTCCGCTTGGCCCTGCAGCCAGATCCAGATCGTTCAGCTCCGGGCTGTTTCCGTACCAGGACCAAGCCAGCCAACCCACTTCCTTCTGCTGCCCGTACTTCATAATAGCAATCTCATCGACATCGGCACCTTGATGATAGCCGCCGAACTCCCCAATGATTAAAGGCAATCCTTTGTTTAAAACATCGTCCATATTCGTTTTCACCGTAGCGGCATCCTTACCGGCATACTCATACATATGGATGGAGAATACCGTATTCTTCAGTTGATCGGAAGCAAATACCGCTGCCCCCTCATCCACGATGGATTGCGGGTATTGACCCCATCCCGCTGCATCAACGATCAACGTATTCTTAATGCCCGCATTTCTTAATTTGGGAATGGCCTGCTTATAACCCTCGGCCCATCCGCTGCTGTTCCAATTTCCATACCATTCATTGGCAATATTGACGATGACGCGGTCTTCTTTTCCGATCAAGGCCTCTTTGATGCCGATCCAATAGTCGACAGCCGCTTCAAGGGAAGCATCATCATCTTTGCCTGTCGCGTCATGAACCTCCAGAACGGCTATCATTTGATGCTGCGACACCAGCGAGATGATACTGTTGACGGCGTTCAGGTCATCCTTGATCCATTGCGACCCGTTCGACAAGACGACTCGTACGGTATTGGCTCCCGTTTGCGCGATAGCCGGAATAGCGGCGTTCAGATCATTCTTGTACCAGGTGTGGGGATGATTTACACCCCTCATCACAAAGGCTTTGCCCGTTGAATCATACAGCTTGGTACCGTTTACATAAAATCCTGTGGCTGCTTCTGAACTAGGAAGTTCACCGCCTAATGACACAAACGCCAGGATCGCGACTAGAATAGACTTCCATCCCTGCATCCATATCAACATCATCTTCCTCCTTCTGGATTCATAGTATTTGATTTCTAGCCTCGGTACTTGGTGATGGATCATAACCGAAGTGTTTAGATTGTTCTTATATTCTGATAATATTTAGGTAATCGTTAAAGTAATAATTTGAATTTTATATGCCTCACCTTCACCTGTCAATGGTGTATACATGTTTATTATAATGTTGCGTACAAAAGATTTCGTTGACATCGAACAATACTCTTTCTTAAAATATTTCCTAAGGTTAACGATAACTTAAAACGGAGGCTTTATATGACATTGACTTTACATACCCTGGGTTCTGAAATCCGAAAAGAATGGCTTGAGCATATCCTGCCTTTTTGGGGAGGATTGAAGGACGAAACCAACGGCGGTTTTTACGGCCAAGTGAACGCCGATTTAAAGATCGATGAACAAGCAGCCAAAGGCGGGATTGCCTGTTCAAGAATTTTATGGAGCTTTAGCGCAGCCTATCGGACGACGGGGCACGAAATCTACGTAGAGAATGCCAGGCATGCCTTTCAATTTCTCGCGCGCCACCTCATTGACCGCCAATATGGCGGACTGTATTGGATGGTGGATTACAAGGGAGTCCCGACAGATACCAGGAAACATATCTACAATCAAGCGTTCGGGGTATATGCATTAAGCGAATACCACCGCGCTTCCGGGAACCAAGAGGCATTGGATCTGGCCAAAGAGCTGTACCGTCTGATCGAGAGTAAGGGGTATGATGCGAAACGGCAGGCCTACAAGGAAGAGTTCGACCGGGAGTGGAACGAGCAGCCCAACGAAATGCTTAGCGGCAACGGCGTGGTCGCGCATATCACGATGAATACGCATATTCACGTCCTGGAAGCTTACTCCACGCTTTATCGGGCTTGGCCCGAGGCGGTGGTCCGAGAATCGCTTCATAACCTGCTGTCCATTCTGTACCATCATATTTTCGATGCTGATCGGAGACGTTTAGGGGTGTTTTTTGACAAGGATTGGAACCCGCTCGTGGATGTCACTTCATTTGGCCATGATATCGAGGCGAGCTGGTTGATTGACGAGGCGCTTGATGTTATCGGAAGCACGAATCCGGATTATAAGCGCATGGTTCTGGACTTGGCTTATGCCGTTTCTGAACGGGCCGTGCAGCAGGATGGTTCGCTTATGAATGAGCAAGAAGGCTCACATCTGGACACCTCCAGAATTTGGTGGGTCCAGGCTGAGGCTATGGTCGGTTTTTTCAATGCCTATCAGCGTACGGGAGATATTCAATTTCTAGAACAGGTCTTCAGAATGTGGAATTATACGGAAAAATATATTATCGATTCCCGCCCCGGCAGCGAATGGTTTTGGTCCGTTAATGGGAACGGAGAACCGGATCAGCATGAGATGGCCGGACCATGGAAATGTCCGTATCATAACAGTCGATTTTGCTTGGAAATCTTAAATCGAATCGAACAGATAAGCAGCAAGCTCTAACAGAATAACAATCAGAAATGCGCCTTTGCCTTTATTTGTCTCAGACGAGCAGGTATACTGTACTTGAATCATGGAATGATTGCATACATACTCGGACAGATGCTCTACTTCGACTGTAGATAAAAGGAGACAAGCGCGATGAACAAAAACATAACGATGAAGGACATCGCGGAGCAAGTTGGCGTCAGCACGGTGACCGTCTCGAAAGCCCTGAACGACAAGGAAGGCGTAAGCGACGAGTTAAAGTCAAGAATCAAAGCCGTCGCCAGCGAAATGGGCTATCGGGTGAACACCGTTGCCAGGTCCATGCGCGAAGGGCTGACTTACAACATCGGCGTCATCATTCCCGAACGTTTTACCGGACCCGACCAATCGTTCTATCTGCGCGTCTATCAAGAAATCTCCAAGGGATTGGAAGACTACGGGTATTACGGCATACTTCATATTTTAAGCAGCTCGGATGAACAGGCCTTGCAGCTGCCGCGCATCTATTATGATCGCAAAGTGGACGGATTCATTTTGCTGGGACAGATCAGCAAGCCTTACATCGAGATCATGCACGCCATCGAACCGCCGATTTTGTTTCTGGACTTCTACGATGACCATTCGGATATCGACGCGGTGGTTTCCGATAATTTTTACGGTGCCTATGAACTTACCAATTACCTGATCCGGCAAGGACATCGCAACATTGCCTATGTGGGCAGCTTGCATGCCACAAGCAGCATTCAGGATCGGTTCCTGGGTTACTATAAATCGCTGCTGGAGCATCATATCGCACTTCGGCAGGACTGGGTGATCAACGACCGGAATGAGCACGGCAATTATATCGACATCGAGATTCCGGATGAATTGCCAACAGCTTTCGTATGTAATTGTGATCAGGTCGCCTATTTGGTTGTGCAGAAGTTGCAAGGCATGGGTTACCGAATTCCCGATGACTGCTCCGTCGTTGGTTTTGATAACGATATCTACGCTACACTGACCGTCCCGCACCTGACGACGGTTGAGGTCAATATGAAGCAGCTGGCTCAAACGTCGACCCAGTCCATCTTAAGCAAAATCAGCACCCCTGATACCAAATTCGGCAGAATTGTCGTGAAGGGCAAGATCATCTATCGTTCTTCCGTCGCCAAGATGTAAACCCCTCCCACCATACAAGCATGCCTCGAACCACGCATCGTGCGCACAGGAAGCAGTTCGCACGATGTACAAAATGATTGAAAAAGAAAAGACAGCTGCATGGATGCGGCTGTCTTTTCTATAATTCGCGAAAAACGTACGGCTATTTATTTGCTAGTCTTCAACGTTAGCGCAGGTCTCGTCAAGGAATAAACGGCACAAACCAGGGACACGATGACGATCCCCCCGCCGACCCAGGCCGTGCTGGCTACGGTGCCTCCCTGCTCTAACACGAGGCCGCCAATGGCAGAGCCCAATGCGATGCCGATTTGCAGAGCGGAATTGTTAAAACTTTGCTGGATATCGGAAGAACCCGGATCCACTTGAATCAGATAATTCTGCAGTGGAGGAGCCAGGCTCCAGCTTAATGCTCCCCATACCATCATCACGACTAAAAACACGCCAATCGAAAATGTGGATAACGGAAGCACGAGCAATACCAGCATGAATGACGTAATGATGATCACGATGCTCTTATGCGATCCGAGCCGATCCGCAAGCGCGCCGCCGAACGCCCCGCCACCGACGGCGGATAGTCCGAACAGGAAGTAACAGATGCTGATCCAATAAGGACTCAGACCAAGCTCCGATTCAAGAAACGGCGTGAAGTACGCATATATGGTGTAATGTCCTGCAAGCATGAACAAGGTGGCCAGATGCGCACCGGCGATTTTCATCTTGCCCAGCGCCTTGATCTGAACGGATAACGGCGTAACATTTTCAGGCTTGATCCGGTCCAGGAACATATAGATCAAAATCATGGAACCGATCGACAGGAAGCCGATACCCAGGAACAATACCCGCCATCCGAAAGCCTCGCTGATCAGGATGCCGAGCGGCACGCCTAGCACCAATGACGAACTAATCCCCATATAGATAACGCCCAAGGCTTTAGCGCGATGTGCAGGCTCAACCACCTTGGCGGTAATCGTCAAAGATAACACGATAATCAGCGCCGTACTCATCGCGGTTAAGATTCTGGCTGCCATGAGCAGCGTAAAGTTCGGGCTTACATAAGCCAGCAAGTTACCAATAAAGAAAATAAACAAGGAAATCATGTAGAGCCGTTTGCGCTCCACTCTTGCCGTCAGCGCAAGAAGCACCGGTCCCGCTATCGCATAGACCAGGGCGAACACGGTAATCAGCTGACCCGCCGTACCGAGTGAAATATGCAAGTCGTCCGCAATGAGCGGCAGTATCCCGCCAACAATAAGTTCAACCAGCCCGACGGATATCGTCGAAATCGCTAGAATTAATACTTTCAGATTCATCTGGAATGAAATCCCCTTTCTACGAAGTTAAATTGCCTATAGTCAACCAAAAAAATAAATCCCGATTACAAAAAATGACAATCATTTTCTGTAATCAGGATTTTACGGTTCCTGGTAGAGACCCTCAGACCATATTAATGAGGTTATACATTCAAATAAAATATTCAGTTGCACAACAATCGTTGATTAATTTATCACATCCGTTACGAAAGATCAACCTCCCATGCAGGATTCCAGCAAATCTCCCACAAATGCCCGTCCGGATCGAGAAAATGACCGGAATAGCCTCCCCAGAAGGTGTCTTGTGCCGGTACGGTTACGGTCGCGCCCGCTCTACTGGCTTGCTCCATCACCTCATCCACTTCTTCTTTGCTGCCGACGTTGTGGCCGATCGTGAATTCCGAAGAGCTTGGGGACGATAAGGGAACATTCGCTTCAACCGACAGATCCTTGCGATTCCATATCGCCAGCTTCACGCCTGCTTGCAGGTCAAAAAATGCTACAGCCCCATGCTCGAATTCAGTGCCAATGATTCCTTCGGTCGGAAGCCCGAGCCCGTCACGGTAAAACTTCAGGGATCGTTCCAGGTCATCAACGCCGATTGTAAGTACGGATATGCTTGCTCTCATTTTACGTTACCTCCTGTAGATCATCATCGTTACCTCTACCCAATTGTCGTTCAACACCCGAAAGAAAGATTGTAAAAAACGGACAAACCTTGCCGCCGCCATGCATACCAAATTTATGGTTGAAACGCCTGTTTCGGCGACATGCCGTATAATCGCTTGAAGCTGTTGATAAAATGAGGCTGATCATAAAATCCGTATTGGGCAGCGATATCAGGAAACCGGTGAGGTTTGGAACGGCGCATCTCCTGCAGCAAATTCTGAAATCGAATGATGTCCGACATTTCCTTCGGCTTCATGCCCAATTCCTTCTGAAACGTTCTTCTTATGTTTCTCTCGCTGTAATTCAGTTTTTCGGCCAAGGCATGAACCGTTATTCTCCCCTTGGAGGCGTATACATGCTGCATGCCTTGCTCCACCAGCGGCTCGGAACAAACGTTGCTCCGACTTAACACGTTGAATAAAAACGTCTCAATCAGCTCGATGCGTCGGGCGGAGTCAAGAGCTGTAACCATTTCCTCGTTCAATTGATTCACCTGTGCCCCCCACGCTTCTTCCAGGAGAACGGGCCCCTCCCTAAATTCGGAAGCGGGAAATTGGATGAACGGGCGAACGGTTTCCGCAAAAAAGCGAATACCGAACAGAGACTGCTCCTGCGTGAGTATCGCCGCTTCATAACGGGACATCAGACCCGTAACGAAGCCGGAGGCCGAGGCGGTCCGTGCCTTCAAATTAAATATGATATCCACGCAACCGTCAGGAAGGATGCGATGGAGCGGAGCTTGAATGGACGTGACTCGGTATTCCAAGCTCCAATAACAGGCTACATATGGCATCAATGGCTGGCACGGCTTATATTCCGTATAGGCATAATCTGAAGCAGGAGATTGAATCTCTATGGCCGGTGCTTGTACAGGCATAAAATTCCGCAATGCGCTCACCCTTAATTATGCTTGAATTAGCAAACAACTTGAACGGAAAAATGTAGTCTTAGCGTCTATCAATCATGCTGTCCTGCTTGAATCTGCAGGTTCATAATTTGACCGTCTCGCGACGTAATGTAAACCTTCCAATCCCCCGTTACTCCACGCCCGTGATGCATGGCGAATGTCCGGGTTCCCTCCGTGCCGGCTTTGACATCCGCGTATCCGAATTCCTCCGTTCCCCGGTAGACCTTCAGCATCACGTGGCCAGTGCTGTTCTTGTTATGAACCTTAACGGTTAATTTGCTGCCCTGCTCCGGCATGGTGGTAAACGTGTTTTCATAGGCATTGACGCTTTGGTACTTATCCAAGTCTATATATTGCACCGTAAACGGAGTGTTGTTGTCAGCACCCTCAACTTCCTCTATGTACGATGCATGATGATGAACGAGTTCGCCTGCACTCTGAGGGAACAGCGCCAACGCCAGAAACATGGCGAAGCCGACTCCAAGCCATTTCATTTACGGCGAAACACCTCCAATAAATTTCCCTATGCGCACCGCCGCCTCGCGCAGTGCTTCCTCTTCCTGGACCAGCGCGATTCGCACGTAGCCTTCACCTTCAGAGCCAAAAGCATCTCCTGGAATAACCGCTACGCCTGTATTCAACAGCAATTCGCGGGCGAACCGCCGCGAACTCCATGCTTCCTCGCGAAAAGCTTCAGGCAGCCGAGCCCATAGAAACATCGTGGCCTGCGGTTTAGGGACGTCCCATCCCGCTTCGGCCAGGGAAGCTGCGAGGACATCACGGCGCTGTTCATACAGCGAAGCAACACCTCGTTCTTCGTGGGAAGCAGCCATGGCTTGACGCAAGGCATGGACCGCCGCCGTCTGAACCGGCTTGAACACGCCGAAATCGATGTTGCTTTTATATTCCCTTAGCGCGCCGACAGCTTCCTCATGACCGGCAAGAAAACCGATGCGACAGCCTGCCATATTAAAGCTTTTGGAGAAGGAATGAAACTCCACCGCAATGTCGATGGCGCCTGGAGCCTGCAGTACGCTTATCGGACGATAACCGTCAAAGCCCATTTCGGAATAGGCCAGGTCATGGACGATGAGCACGTCCCATTTTTTCGCCAAACCGACCAGCTTTTCAAAAAAAGCAAGATCGGCCTGAACCGCAATCGGATTCCCCGGAAAATTCAGCAGGATGAAGGTCGCTTTCACCCAAATCTCCTCCGGTATGCTGTCCAGATCGGGCACGAACCCCCGCTCTTCTTTCAGTGGCAAATACCAAGGCGTTACCCCTGCGATCGCAAGGGCTCCGGCATAAATCGGATATCCCGGATTCGGCACAATAGCCAAATCCCCCGGATTGCATATGGCTTGGGCCAGATGCGATAATCCGTCCTGAGAGCCCATTAAGGCCAGTATTTCCGTATCGGGATCGACGTTCACGCCGAAGCGGTGCTTCATCCACGCTGCCGACTGCTCTCGGAATTCCATGGTTCCTCTGGTGCCCGGATATGTATAGTTATCTTCTTTTAGCGCTTCTTGGCTCAGGATCTCGCGTATATCGTCAGAAGGACCACGGTCAGGACTGCCGATACTCAAATCGATGATATGTCTTCCCGCCTGGGCAGCTTCTTGTTTCCATTCGCTGACCTCGGCAAATATCGAAGAACCGATCTGTGATAATTTGTCTGCACGCCATGATCGCTTTGAAGTTTGATTCGTCATGGTATCCACCCACTCCACTTTATTTTTTCCTTCATTATAGCATGATGCCGGCTAAGCTTCTCTTGGAATTCCGATCTAGGGCTTGACTTGAAAAGCCTTTCATAACGTAAGATCGAACCATACAAAAGAGAAACCAGGAGAAGAGACAACCATGACCAGATTGAGAGAAACCATTTTTATTATCGCATTTACGTTTGCAGCCTTTGTGCTGGGTACCACCGAATACGTCATTGTTGGATTATTGAAGGACATTAGCGCAACTCTCAGCATTTCGCTTGCGGCTGCAGGTGTCCTCGTATCCTGCTTTGCTATCGCTTACGCGCTCGGAACGCCTTTTGCAGTGACGCTGCTCGGACGCATTCCGCGGCATGTTACCATCCTGTCAGCGTACATTGCGGTGTTGGTGTTTAATTACTTGACCATCTTCGCCACCACGTATCCTGTCATGCTGTTCATTCGCATCATCACCGCCATTCTGTGCGGATTGACTTTGTCGCTGGCCATTGCCGCAACCAGCGAGCATATGAGCGCTTCCCGCAGGGCTGGCGCGGTTGCCTGGATCATTGGAGGTTTTTCCATAGCGAATGTCCTGGGCGTTCCCGTCGGAACGCAGATCGGCCAATTGGCTGGATGGCAAACCGCTTTTATCGTTACCTCACTTGTGGGGATCATCCCGCTTGCGTTAATGTTAGTCGTTATGCCCAAGAGCAATACGATTAGCGTAAGCTCCATGAAGCAGCAATTTGCCTTATTCAAAAACCAACGGATTCGTCTTGCATTCTTCATTCCGGTCTTCGGCGTAGGCTCCGTATTTATCGTATACACGTACATCACGCCGCTGTTAGAGAACGTGCTGGGGATACCTCAGCAATGGATCAGCACCGTCCTGCTGGCTTACGGCGCTTTCACGATTCTAAGCAACTGGCTTGGCGCCAAGGTAGCGCAAGGCAATTCCCGTGTAAAATTGAAAGTGATTTTCACCATCCAAGCGATGATTATGACGGCTCTGGCTCTCACCCTATCCCTCCCGTGGATGGCGTTGGCATCCTTGATGCTGGTCGCCTGCTTCTCCTTTGCGCTCAGTACCGCCGTTCAGTTATAC
Source organism: Paenibacillus sp. HGF5 (assembly GCF_000204455.1). NCBI lineage: Bacteria > Bacillati > Bacillota > Bacilli > Caryophanales > Paenibacillaceae > Paenibacillus > Paenibacillus sp. HGF5. The sequence continues at coordinate 36,858 of NZ_AEXS01000133.1, forward strand.
CTGATTGACCTGGCAGATGAATCTTCGCCCGGCTCCAAGGACTTCGCTTCCACGCTCATGCCGGTTGCATCCAACATGGGAATTGCGCTCGGCTCCCTTCTGGGCAGCCTGGTTGTGGACAGCATTGGCCTGGCCTACCTGCCGTGGGCCGCAGTTGCATTCGCTATCGGAGCTTTTGTCATAACTTCCCGCTGCCATCAACTCGACCAAGATCAATCGGAGTTAATGCTCCTGACATCGGTTAAAGCTTCATAGAACGCACTCATTTGCAGGTACGAGAGATATTTTTGGACGGCGGAAAAAAGCCATACTCGCTATAACAGATAACTTATCACTAAAGCGGCACAGTAAACTCGTATTCATTCGATGGTCAAGTAATCCAAGGCTCGTTTGAAATTCAAAAAGCTTACCCGTTAAGTAACGGCGTAAGCTTTTTGTTATGCTGTTATTCAGTTTGGCAGGAATCGGCATGAGTCCAATATCATGCCGATTCCAGCAAATAGCGAATCCGCTGTCCTCACAATCTCCTTATTCGGCGATCACCAATATAACAGCCTAGATTAACGTCGTATTACCGACTCACTCATTAGGATACTACCGCCATAGATCCAGTTTTGTTTAACGCCATGGATTTAGGCTTTTAGAGGACACTGGTTCCGCTATTCCTTTGTTTTTACCTATCTCGCGGCATTATGCGGACATGAGATCCGCTATTGCAGTATTTAGCGGGGATTCATCCGTGATTATGGTGCAATAACGGATCCTCTGTCCGCTTGATCGCCATTATAGGCCCATTTCTGCGAAATAGCGGATCTTCTGTCCTCATGAGCTCCATTTGGGGCAATTTTCAGCATGAGCGGAGCCCACTCAGTCTACATGCACCCCTCAACTAGCCCATTCCAGCTATAGCGAGCCTCCGCATCGTCCATCTGCTCGATCGATACCCCTGCTTAAGCCGCCATCTCCCGGCATGCCTTTGCACATCTGAAGCAGGCTTCCGCACATTCCTGACAGTGCTTAGCGTCATGCTTCTTGCACTCGTTACCGCAAGCTTCACAAACATCGGCACAGATCCTGCATATTTCTCTGGCATACATGCTGTTCGTGGACATGGCCTGAGCCGCAAAATTACAAATATCCGCGCACTGTCGATCCAATCGTATGCATTCCTTCATCATCGCAACGTCCTGCTCCTCCAAACATGCGGTGTAACAATGGTTACAAGCTACCATACAGCGCAAGCATTCCTCGATGCATTTTTGAAATGATTCGTGTGGCATACAACATTCTCCTTTCGGTGTTAGCGATTATAGGATTACCTTGTACCAAGGTTGTATGTTAATAACCAAAACTTGTGAAGATTCTATGAGGATTTTTCGGAGCGTATGAGCAGCTGCGTTTAAAGGTGTAATTAGATTAGATTAGATTAGATTAGATTAAAAAAGACGACTGCACAGCAGCCGTCTCTCCTTTTTCATGATGCCATGAATGCACCATTTCCCGTTATATACTTGGAGTTGGGCATTCATCGAACATCGTATTATTTTAGCCAGTCCTCACAGGAATCCGCCATTTTTTGCAAAGCTTGAAAGAACATGCTGGCATGGTAACCATCACACACCGCATGGTGCACCTGCAATGAAACCGGAAGCAGCATGCGCCCTCCCTGCTCGGCGTATTTGCCGCCCGTGATGATCGGCAGCAAATATTCTTTATTAGTGGCAATATTCAGGTTGAACCCGCTAAACCTTGCCCAGGGGATCATGGATATGGGAAACGTATTGGGTGGTGGATTCTCCTTAACGAAGATCCCTTTGACATCCCGATAACGTTCCATGTCCTGCTCATATAGATCATGGAATCGATCAAAATCGTTCGCAAATTCAGTCCATAAGCTCGAGAAGGTATGATCATCCTTGTGAAAAAAGGTATAACTCGGCGTCATGGAATCCCAGTACCCCAGCTGCCCCTCTGGGCTATACGAGGTTTTGAATTCTACGCGTTCATTGACAACCCGGGTCACCATGTAAATAAAAGCCGGGTAAAGCTTATACCCCCGAATCTTCAGCGCTTGAAGCAACAGCGTGATATCCGTGTCTACAGTCATGCTGTAGGTGCATTGATTTACGTTTGTGTAATGCTCGAAATACGGCAATCTGTTCCACCGCTCAATATCAATGGTATGGAAATTCATTTTTTGCCCTCCTAAAATAAAATCGTTCTATTTCAGGAGGGTACGTCCACCGCTTTAATCACAAGCCATCACTCCAAAGTTTTTATATCAGTCTGCAAACTCCTCGATTACATTTATAATCCCGTACGACTTTCACGCTATCACAGAAAAAGGCCGTGTTGAACGCTCATATTGTGTTGTGTCCCTATTATAAATCATCACGCTCTTAAAAAATAGAGAATGACAATCCATGCTCCCGCCAGCTTACGTACTTTTGAACTCAACTCAACGCATCTCGTCGACGGGATACGCTCAAAAGAAAAGGCTTTACTCCTCAAGCAGTTGCTCAAGCAGCAAAGCCTATATCCTTACTATCTTAATGAATCACTTCCGGCAATTGGGTAAACAGCAGGTTTACCGGCAAATTGCTTCCCGGCGCGGCCGTCAGCATGATTTCAACCTTTTGCTCATAATCGCCCGTACGGTAGAGAACCGCTTGCTCTCCAGGGGATACCTGGCCTAGGGAATAAATCGGTACGATCGTTCCATTCATCATGGCATAACCCGAGTACTTGCCGCCCCGCGGGTTAAACGAGATCAGGGTATTCGGCGCTACGCGATCCAGCGTGATTTTATACAGGACGCCGAAGTTGCCGGTATTGTGCGTAATATCTCCAACCATAGGATCCATGCCTTGCAGGTTAGGATCATCCTGGTTGTCTCCAAGAACGAGACGCTGGGATTCTGCCCCCACCAGCTCGGAATAACGAATGATCCGCGTTGAATCCGGATAGGTTCCGCGGTTATGAACGCCATCGCGATCCAGGATCGGCAGCGTGCTCAGCACCTTCAATGGATCGGATTTTTCGTCAATCATTACGACGTCGAACTGGATCGGCAGGTCGCTATACATATCCGAGTACAGGGAAATGACATGCCCCTGCTTCATTCGAATCTCGCTCAGCTCCGTCATGACCAGCTTCTGTTCGCCAGGTGCAAGCGTTACGGAAGTTCGCTTCGAATTGTCCTGCATGGATTGGAAATAGTTCAGCACGGACTTTTTGCCTGCTGCCGTCGCGATCGGCGATGGACCTGCAAATCCCAAGTAATCTTGTCTGAGCGTTACCGGGGTACTGTTCTTGTTAGTTGCAATCACGTACATCTTCACGTTTTTGTTCAGATTGTTCACGTGGTGAATCATGAAGCGCATGTCGCCTACCGCTGTCTCTTGATACACGATGCCCTCGCTGTTTACGGTTTCTGGGCTGTTACTGCGGATCAGCGTGCTTGGCTCGTCGTAAAAATCATAATTGATCTTCGGACGCGAAGTGACGTTACCGAGGAACGAGAATTTCTCTCCTTCCGGAATGAAGAGCATATTGAAATCGTCTTGCTCATACAACGTCTCGTTCGTTACATTGATGGTCGTCTCGTAGGAGGAGCTAAGTCCCTTCTTATCGGTGACGGTCAACTTGATGGTATACACGCCAGGCGAGAAGAAGGCATACTCTTTGTTCTCCCACTTGTACGTCAGGTCCTCGTTCTTGTCCTGGTCGTCGTAGCTTTGATCCGTATAGGTGATCAGCTCGCCCATTTTATATTCCATCTTGTCGGTCTCGAACATGGCTACAGGCGGAAGGTTCGGCTGAACGACCGTAATCGTTTGGCTGAATGGTTCACTCCAAGCTCCCGTCGAATCCTGAACCGAGTAAGTGACTATGTATTGACCTGGCGCATCAAATATATCTTGCTTGCCTTCCCAACGTTCGTCGATGATTTCACCTTGTACATTCTCAACCTGAGGTGTATAGGTAACTGTAGTCTGCCCTGCAAAGATCTCTTTAGGTCCTACCGTAAACTTGGCAACCGGCTTGCTTTCCAGACTCATGATAACGCGCTTGCCAACATTGTCCACTTTATATTGAATGTCCAGCGCTTGCGTGATGGCTGTCAGCGGAACCATGAAGGTGCTCTTGGTTTGGTAAGAGGTGCCTTTCATAGTTTTGGTTACGCCGTTGACGGTATACTTGCTGCTGTCCGTTTTGAAGCGGAGCTCATTGCTTCCTTTAGTGATAATCGTTTCTTTGGTCTTCTTATCGTAAGTGACCTTGAAGCCTACACGATCCACAAGGGCACGAATGGGAACATAGGATACTCCCTTCTTGACTTGCATCGGCTGCGGTGCATTGTAGGTAACGCCGTCCTGGACCATCTTCGTGCTATTAAAATAAAGAATAAGTTCCTTGCCCGTCACGGATGGCGTGTTATTCTGGTTGTCCTGCCCTTCCGTAGTCGTTGCCGGCTCTTGGACTTCACCGGTTTCCTCCACCGGCACTTCGGTCGTTCCTGTTTCGGTTGTACCTGTTTCAGTGGTTCCTGCTTCATCCGGCGCTTGAGTTCCTTCTGTCTCTGTCGTATCGGATGTCTCTTGAGCAGCGCCTGCAGCGTTTGTACCCCCGGATTTTAGTGATTTCGTTGCCGCTGAATTTTGCTCATACACTTCTTGGGTGACTGACGGTTGCGTTTGGTCTGCGGCATTGGCATCCGCGCTCGCCGGATAAGCTGCGGCCAATTGGGCAACAGCCAATACGGTTAGCAATGATCGTTTCTTCAGTTTCATTCCATAACTCCTTCTAATCCTTTTTGATATTTTAATGAGGTCATACTATTAGACGTAAATTTTGGTAAAAAAGTTTCTCTGAACTGTGAAGAATATTTAAGATGATGTAGAACTTTGTTAAAAACCTATAAAAAATCCCGAAACAGCATCAAAGCTGTAACGGGACTAACAGGTCACACGGCAGAATTCATATAGATGCTCCTAGATTTCATAAATCCATTAACCTTCCCAAGCTTCCGATTATCAACATTTTGGATAATACAATATAGACATTGTAATCAACCAAGCTCACTGTTCGACGTTCAGATGCTCCTGCAAATTCGTAGCCGCAATAACCTTTCTCCCGCTTGCCGGGTCATATTTCCACTGATGAAGACCCGTATCTCCTGTCAGGATATGAATGTCGGTATGATAAGGAAGATTCAAGAAGCTCCGAAATAACATCGAGATCATCCCGCCGTGAGAAACAATGCAGACGCTTTTCAAATCAGGTTCGTTATCGAGGGTAGTAAACAGCTTGGACATGAATTGCTCGGCCCTTGCTCTGAGCTGCACTTCAGATTCCCCACCTTTAATGGCATCATGCCGTTTCCTTCCGCCCAGGGGCAGAGGGTATTTTATCAAAGCCTCTTCCCTCAACATACCCGCGATAACTCCATTATTTTGCTCCATCAAATCAGGATCATAGGTAACGGGTACTTTTGTCGTTTCGGCGATCATGATAGCGGTCTGCTTGGCCCGCTGAAGCGTGCTGGAAAAAATCACATCCAACGCATATGCATGATGAATCCAATCCGCCAGCAGTCGTGCTTGCTGTTGACCGAGGTTTGTTAAAGCATAATCCGCCCATCCTTCACACCGATTCAGAATATCCGCTTCCGACTGTCCATGTCTGACGACCATAATTTCAACCATATGCAGTCCCTCACTTACATCCTTCAGTGATTATTGTTTGTTGCCAACGGCGATCCAGCGCCCGTCCACATCCTCAAACACAAGCTCATGATTGTTATAATCCGTCATGGTTAACGGTCTGACAATCTTCACGTTCAATTCCATGAGCTCCTGCTCGATCTCTTGTAGTCCATATGCAACAAAATAGGCATCGTACCCGTAACCGTAACGGATTCGATTCGGCACGACCTCCACATCTGTCATCGTTAATACGATTTCAATGGAATCCCTGTATAGGCACACATGCGGTTCGTCTGCATCAAGATAGTTCACGGCACGGAACCCGATTTCCTCATAAAATTGACTTGTCCTCTTGATATCAGATGCCGGAAAGATTTGCAAGCAATGGGAAAACCCTGTACTCATGGTTCTATCTCCTTATCTCCTGTTCTAGCCCTCTTCGTATCGAATCAACTGCTTATCCTTCATTTCCCGTATTCCCGGATCATGAGATCAAGTCGCTCCATGATCCTCTCGTCATTATCCAGCTGATGCTTCTTACCAAGCTCATGTGACCGGATCTTCTCCCGGATCTCCAGAAAATGACGCAATGCCAAACAGATGGAGAACCGCTAAGTAGAATGGGTAAAGCGCCAATCCCGCTAAAGCAATGAGTCCTGTTACAGGGCTGGGTTTGTCGGCCAGATTCGTGATCGGGAACCATGCAGCCGTAATGTAAATCAGCATCATGAAATAGGGAATCCATAAAATTAGTGCAAAAAAACTTGCTTTGCGACCGTTCAACCAATATCGGACCAGCCTCGGAACCCCCCAACCCGACAGAATGAATCCAGCAGCGCAACAGACTAAGGTCAGCGCATTCACGTGATCCAGGTCCCACCCTGTCAATCTGCCAATCCGGTACACGTTGACCATGAGTTCAATCCCGGCAAAAGGGAACAGCGCATACAAAGCACCCGCTATATTTAATCGAATGATGAAGTTCATATCCACTCCCCTGGCACGCATTCAACTGTAGCCGCTATACGGCAGGCCCCTTTATGAAATCAGCTCTTTAATCAAATATAAATTCAGATCATCGTCCGCGCATACCATGTCGCCCGGCACCACAGGTTCGTTGTTGTACATGATCCCGTTGCCGTCCGGAATATAACCGCGCCGTACATAGATTCTTTGAGCCGCACCGTAGTCCCTGTATAATCCCACCCCGATGCCGATACGCGGCAGTTTCTTGCTCACGATGATCTCGAATTCTTCTAGGATGCGATTGGCGATCCCGTTTCTCCGATACTCGGGAAACACGTTCAGATCATTGATTTCCGGAATGTTCTGATCACGAAAAAGCGGATAAGCCGACTCATATTTCAAATGCGATACGCCGGCCAGCTCACCCTGTACAAAAGCCAACAACGTGATGCGTATGCCGATTTGGTTTTCAAATTCACAACGATCATAATACTCATCCGAGCGTTGTATCTTTTGCTGTTCAAATGTTTCTTTCCAAATACGTTTAAGGTCTGCGTTATCCAAAACTTTCAATGTAATGTCCATAAGGTTACCTCGCTGTTATGTATTGGTATGGTGACTACCGTTAACCTCTATTTTAATGCTTTTCCTTAACTTGGTAAATCATTCCGAAGCAATTGATGCATGAAATCAAAACGGCCAAGACGAATGTCCCGGCCGCTGCCCGATTTTTACCTCAAATAACCCTGTTGCTAAGCAAAAAACTCGGTCTCTGCTACTTTCTAGCCGACATCAGCATAAACATCGGACGGTGACCTTCTTCCTCCCATTCGGGATGTGCCGCCAATTGTGCCTCAGAAGGACCCCAGTCCTCAACATGAGTTATGGTAAAGCCAAGCCCGATCAACATATTGAGATAGGTGCCCATCGTCCGGTGCTGCTTAATTACGCCTTCGGCAAGCCAATTCGTTGTACGCGGTCCTTCTTGCTGGTAATGATCAACCGGCCAAGTTTGATGCCCGCTAGGATGCTGAATCCATTCGGGACGGCTTGAAGCCGTGTATATCGGATGCTCGACGGAGCATACCAGGCTTCCGCCGGGCTTAAGTGAACGGTGCACTTCCTTTAAGAGGCCCTGCAAGTTTTCAATATAATGAAAAGCGAGCGAGCTATACACCAGATCATACTTTTCAGAATCTAGCTCCAACGTCTCCAGATCCGCTTTGATATAGCTAATGTTAGGGTCCTGCGTTTCGGCCTTTCCCCGTGCCAGCATATTCTCGGACACGTCAACCCCGATCACTTTCTCGGCGCCGCCTTGCTCCCTCGCCCATCGGCTGAACCAGCCGAACCCGCAGCCTAAATCAAGAACGCTGGCACCGGTCAGATCCGGCAGCATCGACCGCAGCGTTTCCCACTCCGGAGCGCCGTCCAAGCCATGAACGGAACGACTTAATTGGCTGTAACCCTGAAAGAATCCTTCATCATCATAAATGTTTTGCGTCATCACCGTTATAGCACTTCCTTCGTCTAGAATATCTCTTCTAAACTTACTTCCTTCATGCGTAGTTCTCAAGTTTATGTTTGTTTCTGCCTTAAACAGGATCAAACACCCATAAAAAAGCGATACCTGAAGATCGCCACCGATCCTTCAAATATCGCTGCATTCTAACGTATTCTTCGTTCAGCTCGAATAATTCTTCGTATCGATTGCTCCGTTAAATAATAACGTTCAGACAAGGTACGAATGGAATCACCCTTCATATGACACTTGTAAATGTTCCGATTCCGCTCGTCCAGATCTCGCTTGGCTCCGGTTTGTTCTCCCCAGGCCTTGCGGTTCTCAGACTTTCTGGGGATATAAATATAACTTCCATCAATATACTGCTGAATGGTTTTGATTACGTGTTCCGGCAAAATATGTTGTGCTTTTTCGTATTTCATACTCCTTGCCCCTATCTACATGGAATCGTGTAAATAGTGAGCAAAGCCAGCACATGAAATATTAGAGCGGCTAATTCATGTTTGGAAGTAGGCTCCGAACAATTTCTCTGCCCGATATTTCCGTGCAGCTTTGCCCGGAGCCTGATTTAACCACTTGAACGGTCGTGCTCCTAACGTGAGTCGTCATCATTTTCACCTCGCCCGATTGGATGATACAAAGTTCATTCGCTTCCCTCTATTGTAACAAATTCGATTTCCCTTGTGTCAGGTTCGAATAACGATATGACGAGTTCTCCCGATCCCTCACCCACCCAGCAACCAAGTAGACAAACAGATGTAAAAAAAACTTACTGGGCCGTTAAAATCAGCGGTCCGTCCGGCGTGATAGCGATCGTATGCTCATATTGCGCCGACAGCTTGCCATCGGCCGTTCTCGCCGTCCACTGATCGTCGTCGATCGTGATGCGGAACGTACCTTCGTTGATCATCGGTTCAATCGTAAACACCATGCCTTCCTTTAACCGAATGCCTTTGCCGGCTATGCCGACATGCTCGTAGTTCGGCTCCTCGTGCAGACTCCGTCCGATCCCGTGCGCCAGCAGATCGCGTACGACCGAGAACCCGTTCGCTTCCGCATGCTGTTGAATCGCCGACGTTATATCGCCGAGCCGGCCCCCGGGGAGTGCCCGGGCAATCCCCAGATCCAGGCATTCCTTCGCCACCTTCATGATCTTTTGCGCCTCCGGCCGGATATTGCCCACCGGATAGCACCAGCACGAATCGCCGAACCATCCGCCGTATTCCACGACGATGTCGAGCTTCAGCAGGTCGCCATCCATCAGCGCCCGGTTCGAAGGAATGCCGTGGGCCACCACATCGTTGACCGAAGTGCAGGTTTCGGCGGGGAAACCGTTGTACCCTTTCGTAAACTGCTTGCCGCCAAGCTTGGTGATGTGTCTGGCAACAAAGTCATTGATTTCCCACGTGGTAATCCCAGGCTCGATCAGTTTGGCCACCTCGCGGTAGCAGTCCGCAACGATTTGGCTCGCCGGCTTCATCTCTTCGATTTCCCTGGGTGATTTTAAAATAATCATCTATGTTCATTCGCTCCTTATCAGCTCTATAGTTTTAAGAAACGCGCGATATCCCTGGCCTCCTCGTGCAGCTTTCCGCGGCGAAGCGAAAGCGAGGCGCAGCCGACCAAGGCAGCCAGCAGCATTTCCGCATGCTGCAGCCGATAGGGCAGCTCCGCCGCGTTTCCGCCGGTAGCGGCAGCCTCGTCCGCCGCACGCCCGCTTTCCAGCAGCGCGGCAAGCGGCGCGAGCACCTCCCGGCGAAAGGCGGCCGAGAGCGGGGCCGAGCGCGCTTCAGGCAGCGCGGCAAAGCCCTCACCGGCCAGCTTATGCAGCAGGAATAGGGCGTGGTCCTCCGCCCAAAGCTGCAGCAGCCGGACGCCGGCGGCGGCGACGGGGCCAAGCTCTGCGCCAGCGGCCGTTTCGAGGCTTGCTCTGCGGGAATCCGCGGCAGCCGAATTCCCGATGTCCGCCGCCGCAGCCAAGCCGAAAGGCCCGCCCGCCGGTGCCTCCCCAGAAACCGAGGCGCGCGAGACCTTCGGAGGGGCCTCCCGTTGGGCATTCGGCGAGACCTGCGAAGGGGCGTTCAGCGGGACCTCCAGCCATTCCCCGGCCCGCTCCAATGCGTCCCACAGCAGATCGTGGAGCAAATCACCCTTATTGCTGTAATAATGGTATACCGTTCCATAGCCGAGTTCCGCCTGCGCAGCCACATCGCGGATTTCCAGTAAAGGCCCTTTATTCAAAAACACATCGGCAGCGGCTTTACGGATTTGCGCCAGACGCCGCAGCCGGATCTCTTCGTTTTGTTCCTTCGTGCGTGGAGTCATCTCGTCCGTTCACCTCTTTTATTTTTGACCTACTCTTATGTCAATATAAAACATCGGCTTGCGAATAACAAGGGTTTAGCCGGAGGATTTGCGGCTCAGCCTAGCCGTCGGTGCTTGACCAAAGGGTTAGTCTCGAACGTGCGACCTGTTTGGAACATTGCTGAGCTATCGGTTCTCATGGCGCTTAATCAGCACCAATACTCAAATAGTGTCACTTACAACCATTCGACTTTAACCCGCTTTTAGGCACCCGCATACACTCTTCCGGTCAAGCACCGATTGAACGTTACAGGCCATAAATTCTGTTAATCCCCAGGCTTGGGCCAAAGCACGTTTTATTTCAGAATCTTAATACTAGGACCTTTCTCCTCATTTAAACGTTCATTCCGGCCGACGGACTCCGAGCATGGTATACTCTTCCCAACAATTCCGTGATTAAGGAGCCTGTACCGTGTTAAAAGAACGCATTGACTACTTGTGCAAGAAAAAAGGAATATCCCGCAAAGAGCTGGTTGAAGGATATGTGACCACCGCCCACTTTGCGAACATCCTTGCCGAACGATATCCATTGCCCGAAGATCTTGCCGGGCATCTGGCGCAGCGCCTTCAAGTGTCTCCTTCCTACTTGGTAGAGGCCGGAAACACCGATCAAGATACGCTGGAGACCGCAGATCGCATTTTTGAAGAGCTTTCCCAAGCGGCTTCGCTTCTATCAGAAGAGCGTATCCACGATCTTCCGGATCGCCATGACTGTTTAACGGTGGAGCTCACCGTAGCTTTGATGAAAGCCGTCTATTACCAACAAGTGAATGATGCGGTATCCCATGATTACCTGCACCAGAACTACCTGAATTTTTACCTCGAGAAGTATGGGCGTCCCGATGATGCCGAGCTCCCGCTGCCTGCGAAGAAAGCGATGCTTTTCTACAAAATCCAATTCTACCGGTCCAAGAACCGTTATCATGAGGCTTTAAGCCACGCGAACCGGTTAAGCGAATATGTGCGGGAAGGGACCGATTTATGGCTGACAACGCAAAACTTCAAGATGGAGGCCAGCATTTTTTTGAAGTTATACGACCAGGCCAAGCAGGTGTTTGAAGGAACGATGCGACGCGTTTATGAAGAACGGCTATTTCACCGCTTGACCGATCTGTACATCGCTTACAGCGGTTATTGTTACTCGATGGGATTGTATCAGGAAGCGCTGGTCACCCTCTCGATGGCGGAAGCCAATCTGGTGTATGCGGTAAACCAGGGGAATATGTTATCAACCATTATGAACAACCGGATCATCATGCTGACGATGCAGGGAGAGCATGGAAAAGCGGAGGAAGAAATCCGGCGCTTTGCGGAACTTCTCGAACGGGAATCGGCGGAGGTACGGGAGCAATTCCGTCCGATCCTATTGATTTACCGCTGCGAGTCGGCTGTTGCCCAAAAGCAATGGGGGCTGTTAACCCAGTACATACAAGAGCTCAAATCGTTGGAGCTGACAACGGATCAAGAGATGTCCGCATTTTTTTATCAATGCCAGCTCGCCTTGGCTCATGGACACCATGAAGAATTTCTGGAATATGCCCTGAAATGCCTGCCGTATTACGAATCCGCTCAGCTCACCATGCGACTAGAATCCTTATATGAAGCATTGGCGGCCGTATCGGAGGAATCAAGGAAATACAAGGAGTCTACCGTTTATTATAAAAAGCTGGTCTACCTGCTTCGAAACAAATAATTCATGCGTTAGAAGGTCGAAACGACCACCTTCATTCGCAAAACTTTCGTCATGACTTACATTTCATTTTCTTTGCAACCGAATCAACCTGAATGAACCCTGTGAATACCGCAAAAGTTTCACCGAAACGATCAGGTTCATTCCATCATATTGCCCGAAGTTTTGTTTCCTTGCCAAACCATTGTCGCCACAGCTCCCCGAGGCTAACATTGAATTATAAATAATTCTTCTAAGCGAGGTGCTCGATTATGGGATGGTTTGGCAAAAAGAAAAGTCCGCAGGATGCGCTGGAGAAAGCAGATCAAATGATGAACAAAGGTTTGACGGGTATGATGATGAAGGGTTTCGTGCCGAAAGAACATCGACGCGCCATCAATCAAAGTCTGGAGCAAGCGAAACAGGCACAGATGGCAGCGACCGGCGCCCTTTCGTTAACGGCGACCGCCCACGTACGATCCGTACGGGATACCGGAAAGCTGATCAATTTCGATCCGGTCGTCATCCTTGAACTGGATGTCACCGAGAACGGAGGAAACCAATATACCAAAACGCTGGAAACGCTCGTATCGAAACTGCAAATTCCGAGAACCGGTGATACCATCGGCCTCGCTCAGCATCCGGCCAATCCATCGGAACTGGTCTATATGGGGCTGATAAGCTGAATGCGAAACGTAAAAAGGACCTGAATCAGGTCCTTTTTGTTGTCATATGCCTGCAGCTTCCTGCAATTTTTCGTTCAACATTCGGAAGGCTTCGTGAATGCTCTCTTTAGGCGTCTTGCCGTACCTCTCCCCGATGTTGACCTCCGAATAACACTGATCTTCCCCTGCCTCGTTCAGATAAGCGACCAATCCGACGCCCGTCGCGCGGTACACATCAATCAGGATCGGTTCCAGCTGTTCCTTATCCATTTCAAAGTACACATGGAACATATTCGATACGGGCACGGCAGGCTTCGTCTTCACGCCTCGGCACTGGCCGAACATCGCTGCGAGCGCTTTGGCTTCTTCGTAATACCGGCCCATGCTGCCTATTCTTTCCGCATAATAATAATCCGAGCTGATAATATACGGGTAAAGACTGACCAGATCGCCGCCATGCCTTCTCTTCCACACTTTGGACTTTGCCGTGAAATCGGTCCCGCCGGCCAGAATGGCGCCGGCAATCCCGCCGATGCCTTTATAGAAAGATACATACACGCTGTCAAAAAGAGCACAGATTTCTGCAGCCGTTTTCTGATAATACGGTGTAATCTCGAACAATCTTGCCCCGTCCAGATGCAGCTTGATGCCTTGAGAACGGCAATAGGCCGAAATGGCCTCCAGTTCCGCGTAATCAGGCAGCTGCCCTCCGATTTCACGCTGCGGCAATTCCAGAAGCAGACATGCAATGTCACGATCCAAACGCTGCACGTCCTCAAGCGTAATCAAACGCTCCTGATCGCCAAGCAGAATCGGCTCGATATGATGCAGCTCTTTAAGCCCGTCCTCCTCGTGAATCTCCAAATGGCAAAGCGGGTGATACGCCACTCGCTTCAGATCCGCTTCATCGCACCAGATCCGCAAAGCAATCTGCTGCGCCATCGTTCCGCTGGGAAAGAATACCGCCGATTCCTTACCCAGAACCTCTGCCATTCGCGTCTGAAACTCTTCGATGATGGCGCCCTTGCCGTATGTATCTCCCATCTGCGACCCATCCGCGCTGCGAAATGCCTCGAGCAGCATTTCAACATTCCTGCGGCTATGGCCAATCAATGGGTATACTGTTTCGCCGTAAGCCTCGCCAAGCGATTTTCGTTGATCTCCCATTTCGCAATAACTCCCCTTGTTCCATCGATTTTGAGCCTAAACTCTTTACATTGAATGAACCACCCATTAAGCATACTAGATAAATGAGCAAGTGAAAAATAATTTTGATGACCTAACTTTTCGGAAAAACTTGACAACAGGGGAGGTCTGAAATAACATTGTATATGAGCATATGTTCATATTAAAATTCAATCAGCTTTTTGAATCATTCGTTCAACATTCTTATGGTTATCTGAAGGGAGTTTTCGATTATGCACCATCACAACCACCAGCACGGTCATGACCACAGTCACCATGATCACGACCGTTCAGGGAATAAGAAAGGTCTTGCCATCGCCCTGATCATCACGCTCGGCATTATGATTCTAGAATTTGTGGGAGGCTTGCTTACCAACAGTCTGGCCCTGTTATCCGATTCCGGCCATATGCTAAGCGATGCCAGCGCTTTGCTGCTTAGTCTGGTCGCTTTATGGTTTGCCGCAAAGCCCTCATCGCCGAACAAGACCTACGGCTTTTACCGTTTCGAAATACTGGCAGCACTATTAAATGGCGTCGCCCTGTTTGTCATCGCCGGCTTTATCGTCTGGGAGGCGATTCAACGCTTTGATGACCCGCCGGCCGTTGCCAGCGGCAGCATGATGCTCATTGCATCCATCGGCTTGTTGGCTAATCTTCTGAGTGCCTGGTTCTTGATGCGGATGGGCGATGTGAAGAACAACGTGAACCTGCGAAGCGCCTACCTTCATGTCATCGGCGATGCGCTTGGCTCCGTAGGTGCTATTGTCGCCGGGATTCTCATGATTGCATTTGGATGGTATATTGCAGATCCTATGATTTCCATTCTGGTTTCGATCTTGATCCTGAAAAGCGCCTGGAGAATTATACAGAATACCGTTCATATCCTGATGGAGGGTGCACCTGCAGCGATTAACCCTGATGAGGTAACGAAATCCCTGCTGTCCATTCCAGGAGTCACGGGCATCCATGATCTCCATATTTGGACGATTACGTCCAATTTCGACTCCTTGAGCTGCCATCTTGTCGTAAAGGATGACGTGACTGGTTATGAGATCCTCCAACAAGCGATTGATCTTCTGGAAAGTCGATTCCACATAGAGCATTCAACCATCCAGATTGAGAACAGCGCCATCACTCATAAAGAAAATAAAGTGTGATCTGGTTCCTACGGCAGTCTTTCCGTTCATGAAAAGGGGAAATTCAACTGCCGAGGTTTACACTTTTTACAAGCTTGGTTGACCTCCATAATGAGACTATCAAGACATTCTACGTAAGTTACCACGAAATCCTGAATGTCTGATAGGGAGGTTGCCGTGAATAACGATATATATACGCTGGAGAAGCTAAATGAATATCGGCAAGCACATTGGGACGAACTGGATCGTCAAGGAAGATTCATTATTCATGATGAGATCGGTGTTGGTGAATCGGAGTTAAATGCGAGGAATCGTCGACTTATCGATAAGCTT
This sequence comes from Paenibacillus sp. HGF5, assembly GCF_000204455.1. Classification (NCBI taxonomy): domain Bacteria; kingdom Bacillati; phylum Bacillota; class Bacilli; order Caryophanales; family Paenibacillaceae; genus Paenibacillus; species Paenibacillus sp. HGF5. The sequence continues at coordinate 52,406 of NZ_AEXS01000133.1, forward strand.
TACGGGTTCTTTCGAAAGCGGAGATCACGAAAAACCCATTCAAAATCCTTATAAGCCAAAAGAGCAAGCGCCGTTGTACGCGCTTGCTCTTTTTTTACGGGAATCACGCCCGCCAGATCTGCTTAAAATCCAGCCATCCTAGATTATTAATGACAACTCCCTTGTATGAAGGATGCAAACTTGCGAAGAATTTCGTATGAATCAGGAATGATACATGCGCTTCCTCCCGCAGCCTCTCCTCGATGTTCGATAAGATGCTCAACCGCTCCTCGCACCGTTCGCTGGCAAGCGCGTCATCGATGCATTCTTTTACCCAATCCTGCAGGGACGGATTCAGGAACTCTTTGACAATGCTGCCCTCCTGCTCGTAATTCTCGATGATGCATACTTCTTCGCCCGGAAGAACTAAGCCGTGCAAAATGCAGTCCATACTGTTCACCACGTCGGGGTGCAGCATGGTATCCATACGTATCTCCCGGATCATCAATGAAATCCCAACGGAAGCACACTGATTCTGGATCCATTCGGCATCCTTGATATGATTGGCCAGCGTTGCCATGATGACGGGGGAACCGTCGTAACCCGACTGTCTCAGCAGCGACTTGGCGAACTCGGGATCATAACGGTCTTTGCGGTAAGGCGCTTGTTCATCCATAATGAACCCTCTGGCCGGATAAAGACGATTGTCGCCCAGCTTCCGGATCATCTCCGAACGGTTCAGGATCAGATTGAATGCGCGGCGAAATTCGACGGATTGAAACGGCCCCTGTTTTTTCATATTCCATGTAATCAACGTCGTGCAGCCTTCGGAGGATTCTATGATATCCACAGCATGATTGTCGCCGCCATGACCGAATTGCTCCGAATCCTGCAGCAGCCGCTCCCAACTGACGTTGCAGTGCTCGGCATCTTCCGGCATCATAATGATTTGGATGCTGTCCAAATGCGGCCGCCCTTGATAATAGTGGGCATTCGCGTGAATGGTCAGCCTTTCCTCGGTCCATTCCTCCACCTGAAAAGGCCCCGTTCCGACAGGAAGCCTCCAGAACTGTTCTTCATCGTGAATCAGCAGATGTTTAGGCAGGATGGACATGCATATGGAACTGAGAAACCGGATAAAAATCCGATTCGGCTTATTCAGGATAAATCGGACCTCGCGGGGCGACACCGCCTCTACGCTGTGCAGTTCACGCACGATCCAAGCATTCCGTCGATCCTGACCTAAGCGCTCCACCGTGAATTTCACGTCCTCGGCCGTTAATTCCTTGCCGTCATGGAACAGAATCCCTTTACGAAGATGAAACGTCCAGCTCGTTCCATCCTCGCTGCTCTCCCAATGATGCGCAATCACAGGCATGTATTGATCCTTTGCTTTATCGTATACCACCAATCGATCGAATATTTGCTGGATCATATGAGCTTGAAAACTGTAATAGCACTCGGCGGGGTCCAAGGTTTCGATCAGCCGATAAACCGGCAGCCGCAGCGAATCCCTGGCTTCTTCCTCCCCTTCCTTCATCTCCTTGCAAAAGCCAAAATGCCCGTTCATCCACTCCACGTAGGAGTCGTTGGTCCGAATGCCTTGTCCGTAGGTACGAAGCAGCTCAAAGGCTTGCTTGTATTCCCCTTTTTCCGCGAGCTGCTGTGCCGCTTCCTGAAGCAGCTCTGCTTGATCCGCTTGAAAGGTCAGCTTGGACCGGTTTCCTCGCCCGCGTCCGGCTTTCCATAGAATCCAGCCCTTCTCTTCGAGCTTGCGCAAAACGAGCTTCGCGTTGCGCGTCGTGCAATAAAGCGTGTCGGCAATCTGCTCAAGCGTCACTTCCGTTGCGGTATGGACTGGAGCGTTAACAGCAAGCTTCCGGTGCAGCATGAAAAATTGTTCGTACAGCATTGCGATCCGCTCCCCCCTTGGTAAAATCCAATACGTTTATTCTACTTGGAGATCGTTTCGAGCGCGAGTACCTTTTCGGTAGAAATCCATTATATTCAAAAAAGAACGGCTCTATTCGCCCTAAACCGTTAGCCTTAAACCGCACATCCTTATTACATAACAGAAGCCCTTCGTTTCATATCAAGCCATCAAGTTCCGGCTTATGAACTCCTCCGCTTCCTTTAATTTTAATGTAAGCTCCATGCCGTCGGACATGTTCTTCAACCGAAGCACGCCAGCCGCCGCTTCATCTTCGCCGATCAGAATGGCATAAGGGATGCCTTCGGCCGAAACGGAGGCTAAGGTCTTTTTCAATTTGCGCCGCAAGGTAGCCAATCGGGTACGAATCCCGCGATTCCGAAGTGCCGCAGCAGCCATCAATCCTTCCGGGACAGCATCCCCTATCGGGATGACCACAACGTGTGGCCTGTTCGTTTCAACCACCCGGTCCCGAAGCATCTCGATGATGGATTCCATGCCGAACGAAAGCCCTACCGTCGGATATGCCAAATCTTCCCGTCCAACAAGCTGCCCGATGATCGCGTCATATCTGCCGCCTCCGCCCAGACTTGAACGAAAAGCATGGGACGCGTCGTAAATTTCGTAAACGGTTCCCGTGTAAAACGACAAGCCCCGGGAAAGAAACGGATCAAATACGCAGACGTCCTGCAAACCGACACGCTGCAGCAGGCTTTGCAGGATTTGAACTTCGCGCGCGCCCCGCCCCGGCTCCAGGTTGTATGTTCTGGTAATTTGCTCAAACGTCGGTTCCTTGAGATCTACGAAGCTCAGGATGCGGCGACTAATCTCCGGATCAATCACCTTATCCGCGAGCTCTTTCCGAACCCCTTCCCTCCCGATCTTGTCCAGCTTATCCAGTGTCAGCATGACGGACGAACTTAGGTTGGCCGGTACACCCATAGCTCCCAGGAGTTCACCCAGAAAGCCACGATTGTTCCACCTGAGGACGATCGGAATTTCAAGTCTTCGGAACACCTCGGCTGCGAGCTGCATCAGCTCCACTTCTGCTTCCGGACCCGCAACCCCCACCACATCGACGTCGCACTGCAGAAACTCCCGCAATCTGCCCCTTTTGACCGGGCCGTCCCGAAATACCTTCCCCATTTCATATCGCTTGAATGGCTGACTGATGCCAGGGTTCAGCGCGATCACCTTGGCGAACGGTATCGTCAGGTCGTAGCGCAGCCCCAGCTGTCGGGCTCCCTGATCCGTCAGCTGATACATCTCCTTGATTATTTCTTCTCCTCCAGCGTACTTGGAAGACAGCAGTTCCAATTCATTCAGGATGGTTGACTCCATCTCCGCGTAATCGTAACATTCAAACACTTCGCGAAGCGTCGATTGCACCTTTCTCCTTGCAGCCTGTTCCTGTCCAAAATAATCATACGTCCCTTTTACGTTCTGCATCGCTGCTCATCCTTTCGTCCCGAAAAAATAAAAAACGCGCCGGACCTCATGGTCCCGCGCGCTTGGTATGCGGCAGGGAGGCCAACGCGAACAGCGTTAGCCCGCCCTGTAGAAATACAGGCGTGCTAACGCTGCTTGTGATGATGAAGTTGATTCGATTTGATGCTGTTCATGTCATAATCCCCTTCACTTTAAGCCACTGATTAAGGGGAATTATAGCGCAGCTGATCTATATATTCAAGGGCAATTCCTCTTAGATGGTTCGGGACCAATGGCGATGGGCCGCAATCGCATCAATGAAGGCTTGTCCGAACAGCTTCGAATCCTCATTCTCTTGAGCGACCACGATCCCTTCACCGCTCGCCGCCGGAAGCAGATTCATGCCTTCGGCGATGGCCGCGATCGGTTTGAAATGTTGATAAGCTTCCTTGATGAAGTCCAGCACCTTCTGCTCCGTCAGGAGCTCTGACACGCTTAGCGCCCCGCCCGCGACAAGCACCGCGTCGAATAACACCGAATCCGCCCCCAGGAGCGAATGTTTCACTTCCAGTTCTCCGCTGGATTTGCCTGTAATGACGCCAAGCTTCGGGCTAACCACTTCGGTGATGATGCCGGCTTGCTGAAGCTGCGCAAGCACGAACGGAAGCTCGTCCGTAAATCCATTGCCTGCAAGCACAGCCACCTTTCGCGTTAACGGGAGCTTCACGGTGTTCATCATGCTGAGAGCCGGAGAGGAGTCTTTGGAAGCGGAGCCGCTGGTTTGGGGAGGAATGGTTCCTAACCCTTCCGAAATTCTTGTCGCGAGTTCGCTGTCCACATTTGCAAACAGGTCGACGATCTGCTGGCGGATTTCCTTCCGCTGCACTTTGCCAAGCTCGAACTGGAATGCGGATACGATATGCTGCTTCTCCACCTCGGACATGCTGTTCCAGAACAAAGCCGCCTGGCTGAAGTGATCCTTGAAGCTGTCGCTTCGCGCTTGAACTTTGCGACCCTCCACCTTCTCGGTATAATGCTCGTAGCCGCCTCTCTCGGCTGGAACGGGCTTGGGCGTGTTGCCCGCAATGCCGTTCTTATGATAGCTGACCGGCCCCTTATTGATGGTCATGCGGTGCATTCCGTCCCGTTGGTTGTTATGAACCGGCGCAATCGGACGATTAATCGGAATTTCATGGAAATTCGGCCCGCCCAGACGGGACAGCTGCGTATCGGTATAGGAGAACAGACGTCCCTGCAGCAGCGGATCATTGGTAAAATCGATGCCGGGCACGACATGGCCCGGATGGAATGCAATCTGTTCCGTCTCCGCAAAGAAATTATCCGTATTGCGATTAAGCGTCATTTTTCCGATGATTCTGACCGGAATGATCTCTTCCGGCCATATCTTCGTCGGATCGAGGATATCAAAATCAAAATTGAATTCCTCATCCTCCCCGATCATTTGAACGCCAAATTCGAATTCCGGATAGTTCCCCGTGTCGATGGCATCCCATAGATCGCGGCGGTTAAAGTCGGGATCCTTTCCTGCCAGCTTCTGCGTTTCGTCCCACACGAGAGAATGAGTGCCCAGCACGGGCTTCCAGTGGAATTTCACAAAATGCGCCTTTCCTTCCTCGTTCACAAAACGGAAGGTATGCACGCCGAAGCCCTCCATCATTCGGAAGCTTCGCGGAAGCGAACGGTCGGACATCGCCCACATCACCATGTGCGCGCTTTCCGTGTTGTTAGCTACAAAATCCCAGAACGTATCGTGAGCGGACTGCGCCTGCGGTATCTCGTTATGAGGCTCAGGCTTTACCGCGTGAACGAAATCGGGAAACTTCATCGCATCCTGTACGAAGAATACAGGCATGTTGTTGCCAACGAGATCATAGTTGCCCTCTTCCGTATAAAATTTAGTTGCGAAACCCCGCACGTCCCGCACGGTGTCGGCTGAGCCCCTGGAGCCTGCCACCGTCGAGAACCGGACAAATACAGGCGTCACGACGGAAGGATCCTGCAGGAATTTGGCTTTGGTATAATCTTTCATCGATTCATATAACTGAAAATAACCATGGGCTCCAAAACCGCGGGCATGCACAATGCGCTCAGGAATTCGCTCATGGTCGAAATGCGTCATTTTCTCTCTGAAATGGAAGTCCTCCATTAACGTCGGACCGCGTTCGCCAGCCTTAAGCGAATGCTCATCCTCAGAGACCGTAAGTCCCTGGTTCGTGGTCAAGCTCTTACCGTCATTGTCTACCGTAAATTGTTCCAGCTGTTGGTCCTTGCTCGTCTTGTTGTTGCTGTTGTTGACATTCGAATTGGAATTTGAATTGTCCATGATCGGAACCTCCTGGTATGTAGTAGATGAGTCTCTGACGAGTGTTTCCCTTGGTAACAGATCCGCTTGCGAACCCGTCATCTAATTACCCTGCAATATGGAATACGAATCCAGTTTCATGCGACCTTCATAAAAAGCTCATGCAATCGAGCTGCAGGCTTAGCGCCGGGACATTCAACGTCTTTCCCTTGCCAATAAAAAAAGCAGCCTCCCTCTTCAGAGGTCGGCCGCAATGTAAAACTGTAATGGCTTAAATCCCTGTCAGTTTATCCGGATTTCTCACGATATAGATATCCTGCAGCAATCCATTCCGGATATTGAAGAAAACGACGCCCGTTACGTTCCCGGCTTGCCGGAAAACAACCCCGGTTTGATGGTTCAATTCCCTGACCTCGATCTCCGGCGCAACACCATCCTCCAGCTGTGCTTGGCGCAGAATGCCGCTAAGAAAACGGGCAACCCGCTCCCGGGTTTCGACCGGCCTTGTCGCGGCGATCACTTTACCGCCGCCGTCGGACAGAAGGACGGCATCGTCCGCCAGCAGGGACAGGACATGTTCGGCGTTTCCCTCGGACAGGGCCGTGAAGAATCGGTTTACCCATTCCTCCTCGACGGACCCTACGCCAATCAGGTCCTCCTCCGTGATCCCCATTTTTCCTCTTGCCCTGCTCATGAGCTTGCGGCAGTTGGCCTCGGTTTTATCGATCAGCCCGGCGATTTCCGGGTAATCGAATCCCAGCGCTTCCCGCAGGACGAATACGGCCCGCTCCGAGGGAGACAGCCGTTCGAGCAGAACCAGCATGGCATAAGAGAGCAGCTCTTGGTTCTCGACGGTCTCATAGGTCTCGCTGTAGGATTCCGGAATCGGCTCGGGAAGCCAAGGACCGAAATACTGCTCTCTCCGATTTCTGGCTGACTTGATCTCGTCGAGACAGCGATTCGTCACCATTTTGCACAAATAGGCTTTGGGCTCCCGTATTTGTTTGATGGGAAGGCTTTGGAACTTCACGAACACATCCTGTACCGCATCCTCTGCATCCGTAACCGTTCCGGTCATTTGATACGCCAGATGAAACAGAAGACCCTTATACTGTTCATACAGCTCTAACATACCGTCTTTTCATCCTTTCAAGCTGGATTGTCCCTTATCTAACGAACCATGCTGGAATAATTCCACATGAACGTTTTGACCTTGTAAGCCAGCTTTCCTGTGATCATCAGATCCATTCCCCAGGCACGTGACCACACCAGGCCGTGTCCGGGTCCCAATCCAACCGTATACCCTTCATTTACGCTCCTGTGCTTGGCGGCTGGGGTTCCGGTTACATCCGCCTGCACGATGCCGCCAAGCCGCGCCGCTTGCGGAATCGCTTCCTTGCATGTCATCCGGTCTGCGGCACCGCTTACGGAATCGACCACATGCGCGCAATCGCCAATGCCGTATACTCCCGGCGCATCCTTGACACGGTAGCTTTCATCCACAACGATCTGCCCGTCCGCCGTCACGGGCAGCCCCAGGCTAAGCAGGGCGGGATTCGGAGCCAGACCAAGCGTCCACACCGTAAGGCCGACAGGGATAGGAGCTCCTTCAAGAAAATGAAGCTGCCCCTGTTCCTCCTTTAGCGCTCTTCTCCCCTGATGAAGGACTATGCCAAGCTCGGTTAGATATCGTTCAAGCCGTTTCCCTACTTTGGCAGGCCCTTCGAGGAACAAGCGATCCTGAGCATTGAACAGATGCACCCGAATATGTGCCGGGTCTAAACGGAGCTTACCCGCCTCAGCCCGCATCGCGTGAATCAGCTCGGCCGACGTCTCGATTCCGGTAATGCCTGCACCGGCAACGGCAATGCTCATCAGCCGCTGCTTCTCTTGCGCATCCGTTTCTGCTGCCGCCAGCCTAAGATTGGACTGCCAGCGTTCCCGGATACGTTCCGCCGCTTCCATGCCTGTCAGCGATATGCCGCCTTGTTCCGGTGCTGCCTGGCGCACGACGCTTCCAATCGCCATCACAAGGACATCATACTCCATCCTATGCTCCTGCCCTCTGCCGTCTTCCAAGTTCAGCAGCTTGCTCTCCTTGTCAATGTTAGTCACCCTGCCCTGTATGAAGCGGGTGCCTTCCGGCATGACCTGTTCCCACGGGACGGTTATGCTTTCCCCGCTTACGGCAGGGCGGAATAAAAGCACTTTCCGCACATGGGCGGACCCTTGATCGATAAGGAACAATCGCAGCTTTCTTCCGTTCAGCCCTTTCTGGCAGCCTTTATGAATGGCTTTGAGGGCATGTATGCCGGCAAAGCCTCCACCTACGACAACGCATGTGAAATCCTTTATCATAACAACCCATCTCCTTTGGTTTATGCGATTTGCACATAACACGAGATGGGGGCTGTTTTTGTGACATGACTCCCAACCTTTTTAGGGAAACTGACTGCTCTTCATCAGCAAGCCCCATAAAAACTCTCTTTGATGTCCGATTCATCCTTGAAATCATGCCAATATGTTGCGCTAATCCTGCTTCACACGGTCCGATATCTCAACGAGGCGACGTATTCCCTCATCCAGCTGAACTTCGCTGATATAAGAGTAGCTGAGCCTGATCCACGATTCCATCCGATCCAGCGGATCGCATATCCGCCCAGGAACAAACGCTACCGATTCCGCCAAGCATTGCTGCAATAACGCATCCACGTTGATCGTTTCCGGCAGCCGTATCCATAGATTCAAGCCGCCTCCCGGGCTGCTCCAGCTCCAATCCGTAGCCGCCAGCAGGTTCTCCATCCTCGTTTTTCGAAGCTCCAGCGCAATCCGAAGCTTGGCCACATGCTCCTGCAGCCTGCTGGAGAAGAAATAATGCTGAAAGATCTTTTGCGTCAACAAGGGCGTACCGTTGTCCGAAAGAGCCTTGACCGGTACGATTACCTTCATCAGCTCCGGACGAGCGGCCAGGACCGATATCCGCAGGCCAGGGGCAACGTATTTGCTGAAGCTTCGAATATGAATGACGTAGCCCTCGGTATCGTAATAAAAAAAGGGCAGCGGCGGCGGATCTCCAAAATAAATGTCGTGATAAACCTCATCCTCCACCAGAATGCATTCATATCGTTCGGCTAGTTCAACCAGCGCCTTGCGCTGCGTTACAGGAACCGTATATCCTGTCGGGTTTTGAAACGTCGGGTTCATGTAGAACAGCTTCGGCTTCTCCGTCCGCATCATATATTCGATATGTTCCAGGTCGTATCCTTGCGGCGTAATCTCGATGGGGAGCAGATTGACATTTTGCTGAATAAAAACATCAATCGCCGGGCTGTATGTCGGCCGTTCGATCAATACAGCATCTCCGCTTTTGACGAGCGAACGCGAAATCAGATCAATCGCTTGCTGGGATCCCGTCGTAATCAGCAGTTCTTCCGGATGAACCGCTATGCCCTGCTTCTCCATGAAATACCAGGCCATTTCCTCGCGCAGCTCCAAATCTCCGGACACCGAAGAATAAGTGCTCAATACCTTCGGATACATGTCAAACACTTGTTTGACGTGATTGGACAAGAATGCATTCGGCAGCAGCGATGGATCGATCAGCGCTTCCGACATCTGGTAATCGACCTGATGCCTGTGGATGTCGGACAAGCGGCTGCGATTGACGTACAGCGATCTGGCCTGATATTCCCAAGGCGGGCTGAATGCAAGGGATTCCGCCGAAACGTCTTCTGCCTTACCTGCCACATAATACCCTGATTTATATTTAACTTCCACGATGCCGTCCTCTAGCAGCTGCTGATAAGCCTTCAATACCGTTAATCGATGAACCTTCAAACGCTCCGCCATAACCCTAACCGACGGCAGCTTGTCAGACTCCTTCCACTCCCCTGTTGCAATGCCCTTCGTAACGGTATCGTAAACCAGCTGCTGCAATGTTCCTTTTCCTGCCTTTTCATCCATCATCGAAAGCTTCATCCGTTCTTTCCCCCTGATCTATTTGCAGGCGAATCTGTTCTAGCAGACCCGAATCTGTTCTATTAACTACCTATTATAGTATAGAAAAAGGAGGATGCAGCATGATTATTTTTAACTACTTATTAATGTGCGCCATTTTCAGTACCACGTTTCTCGCTATTAAAATCGGCGTGGAGGCTGGGCTGCCGCCATTCCTCTCGGCGGGGCTTCGATTTCTTCTGGCGGGCGCCTTCATCTTCCTATGGATGATATTGCAGCGCAAGGCAAAACCGAGCCTGCTCCTGCGTAAGGAATTCCTTCTGATCGGGATGACCAGCACGTTTCTGACGTTTGCGACGCTGTATTGGGCCGAGCAGCATGTAGCTTCTGGCATTGCCGCCATACTGTCGGCTACGGGCCCCATGATGATCCTGATGATTCAATCCGTTGTCATGCGGAAAATAGCCCGGCGCAGCGATTACTGGGGCTGCGCGGTCGGATTTGCGGGCGTGTGCGTGCTCATCATGCCCAAGCTGGCGATTGGGAGCGACCTCATCTGGATTCTGAGCTGCATGGTCATCCTTATAGGCGAAATCGGTTATAGCGTGGGCTCGCTTGCTACCCGCAAACTGTCCTTTGACATGCCGGATATCTCGCCGATTACGATCAATGCGGTGCAGATGATGCATGGGGGCTTGGCTTTATTGCTTCTATCCTTGTTCAGTGAACGCGGGCAATGGACTGGGCTGACAACGATGCCTGCCATAGGATCCGTCTTATATTTGACAATCGTCGGCTCGATGCTGGGCCATAGCCTGTATGCCTGGCTGCTAAAAGCGACGAATGCCTTTTTCCCGTCCACCTGGCTCTTCGTGTCGCCAATCATCGCACTGGGACTCGGTGCATTTCTGTACGGCGAAACGATTTCACTTTATTCGGTCCTAGGCAGTTTGTTCATTATCGGCGGGATTCTGATCGTGAATCTGCCCGAGCTCCGGACACGTTTCATGTCGCGCCGCATGGCATCAAGCTCAGGATAAAGCGTGGCATGGTTCCTCGAATGAATGGATAAATGGAAACGGCTGCGACCCGTAATTCTCGTTACGTGTCGCAGCCGTTATGCTATGTGATGCTATTGTTATGTTACGATTCTTAATCCACTTTGGCACGATAAGCATCCGCGGTCAGCAGTTTGCCTAGTGCTTCGGCCAGATCACCTTCCACCTCTACCTCCATAATCCATCCGCCTTCGTACGGCTCTCCGTTCACAAGCTCAGGCTGGTCTTCCAAGGAGGTATTCACTTTCGTAATGGTTCCGGAAACAGGGGAATACAGCTCCGAAACGGTTTTGACCGACTCAATGGTGCCAATGCTATCGCCTGCGGAAACCGCAGCGCCCGTCTCGGGAAGCTCTACGAATACGATATCGCCCAGCTGGCACTGCGCATGATCGGAAATACCGACGCGCACCACATTTCCATCAACCCTCAATGCCCATTCATGATCGTCGCTGTACACCAAATTCTCTCTGATTTCGCTCATTTTCGAATACTCCTCTTTTCTTAAAAAATGAAATTAAGGTGAATGAAAAAAAGGACGCGAAAAAAGGCTTTCGCCTTCTCTCTGTCCTCGGTACCTGAGAGTTTGTGATCGGCCGCCTCTTAACGGTTCGATCTTTCCCCTTGGGTGGCTTGCGCACTCTCCAGAGCTGCGTCGGATGGCGGTTCGTTTACCTGAGAGATTACTCGTCAGCCCGGCAGGCATAACGGTTTGCTCCTTCGGTGCCGCACGGGTTATCTCCAACTCGTTAGCGGTCTCTCCCATCCATCGTCATTCGCATATTCGGTTGGCTTATTCTCCCACAGAATAAAACAGGGACGAGTCGATGTCAAGATTTCTAACAAAAATTTTAAACATGATCCTATTTTTGATGAAATAAAGGTTGACACTTTATGGAGAGACACGTTTATAATAATCACAAGAACGTAGGAAGATGACAACTCAATATGTTTCACGCGGATGATGGTATTGGGAGAGATTACCGACAGACTGACAGGTAGCGCCGAAGGAGTAAGCCGGATCACGGTGAATCTCTCAGGCAAAAGGACCTTTACCGGACGCACCTCTGGAGAGAATTCTGAATAAGGAATCACCCACGGGGAAACTCACACACGCTTGACACAATACTAACATGACATGTGGGGTAACTCTCAGGTACAAAGGACAGAGCAGAAGGATTACGCAACGAGCGGGCTTTTTGGGCACGGCTTGTTATCCTTCTGTCTGTCCTTTTTTGGTGTTTCCCGATTGACCATGCCAATTAAAGAGGTGAAGAGATGAGTTCATTACAACGTACACCGCTTTACCCGCTTTATTCCGATTTTCCTTCTACTCGCTGCATCGATTTCGGCGGCTGGGAATTGCCCGTGCAATTTTCCGGCATCGTGCAAGAACATGAAGCCGTGCGCAAGCACGCCGGCCTGTTCGACGTCTCCCACATGGGTGAATTTATGATCAGCGGACAAGACGCCCAAGCTTTCATCCAGAACATGACCACGAATGACGTCACCCGAATTTCGGTCGGTCAGGCCCAGTATACGCTAATGTGTGATGACAACGGCGGTACGGTCGATGACCTGCTTGTGTATAAACTGTCGTCGGATCGATTCATGCTGGTTGTGAACGCATCCAACATCGATAAGGATCTTCAGTGGCTTCATGAACACGTCACAGGTGATGTCGCCATCCGGAACGTATCCGCGGAGACGGCACTGATTGCACTCCAAGGACCTGCCGCCGAGAACATCTTGTCGAAGGCAACCTCGGAGACGATCGGCGATCTCCCCTCCTTCCATTTTATCCAGAACGCGCAAGTATGCGGCCATGCCGCCTTGCTTTCACGGACCGGTTATACCGGTGAAGACGGCTTTGAAATCTATTGCTCCGCCGGGGATGCGCCGGATATCTGGAGAGGCCTGTTAACCACAGGGGAAGACCATGGACTCATTCCGGCCGGACTTGGTGCACGCGATACGCTCCGCTTCGAGGCGAAACTGCCATTGTACGGGCAGGAGCTTTCGAGCACGATCTCACCGCTTGAAGCCAGCCTCGGTTATTTCGTGAAGCTGGACAGCGGCGATTTCATCGGACGGGAAGCGCTTCAGCAGCAGAAACAAGACGGTGTGCGGCGTAAGCTGGTTGGCATTGAGCTGATTGATCGCGGTATCCCGCGGTCCCATTACCCTGTATTCAACGGCAATGGTGAACCGATCGGTGAAGTGACCAGCGGTACTCAATCTCCCTCGCTCAAGCGAAATCTTGGATTGGCTTTGATCGAAACCCCTTATGCAAGCTTGGATTCCGAGGTATGGGTCGAGATTCGCGGTAAGAAATTAAAAGCCAAAGTGGTTAAGACACCATTCTATAAAAGAGGAGCTGCCTTATCATGAAGCATCGTTACTTGCCAATGACAGATCAAGATCAGGCCGACATGCTTGCCGCCGTCGGAGCAGAGACCATCGAAGACCTGTTTGCCGATATCCCTAAATCCGTCCGATACAACGGCGTCCTCCCGATGTCGAAACGGCTGGGTGAGCCGGAGCTGCTGAAGCATATGCGCCGCTTGGCGGACCGCAATGCCGATTTCGACCGGTATACCAGCTTTCTCGGAGCCGGATTGTATGACCACCACATTCCCGTCGTCCTCAATCATGTGATTTCCCGTTCCGAATTTTATACGGCGTACACGCCCTACCAACCGGAGATCAGCCAAGGCGAGCTGCAAGCGATCTTTGAATTTCAATCTTATATCTGCGAATTGACCGGCATGAAAGTAGCCAATGCCAGCATGTATGACGGTTCCACGGCACTGGCTGAAGCAGCGGCGCTTGCCAGCGGGGCAACTAAACGAAAGAAAATCGTTATTTCCCGAGCCGTTCACCCGGAAGCCCGCGAGATCGTTCTGACTTCGGCCCACGGCCTCGATCTGGAAGTCGTTGAAGTCGGCATCGTTAACGGCGTTACCGACCCGGATGCGCTCGCCGCTGCCGTTACGGATGACACGGCAGCCGTGCTTCTGCAATCGCCGAACTTCTTCGGCTGCATTGAGGACGTGAGATCGATCGAGCCCTTGGTTCATGATCAAAAAGCATTGCTCGTGCTGAGCGTAAACCCGCTGTCGCTTGGGCTGCTCGAATCCCCTGGCGTGCTTGGGGCCGACATCGTTGTCGGTGATGCCCAGCCGCTCGGCATTCCCGCCTCCCTCGGCGGGCCGACCTGCGGATTCTTTGCGGTATCCGAGCCGCTGATGCGCCGCATTCCCGGCCGGATCGTGGGTCAAACCGTCGATAAGGACGGCAAACGCGGCTTTGTGCTGACGCTGCAGGCAAGGGAACAGCATATTCGCCGGGAAAAAGCAACGTCGAACATCTGCTCGAACCAGGCGCTGCTCGCGCTGTGTGCCTCCGTTTATATGTCTACGATGGGTAAAGCCGGCATGCAGGAGGCAGCGCTTCTGAACGTGCGCAAATCCCATTACGCTGCCGACCTTGTCGCCAAGGGCTCCTTATCCCTCCCATTCAGCTCTCCGTTCTTCAATGAATTCGTAGTGAAGCTGCCGGATGGAACCAACGTGAAGGAGATCAACTCGAAGCTGCTGGAGGCCGGTTATATCGGCGGTTATGATCTTGGCTCTACGTACCCTGAGCTTCATGGATGCATGCTGATCGCCGTGACCGAACGGCGGACGAAGGAAGAAATCGACCAGTTTATTGGTGAATTGGAGGCGATTGTATGAAACCGGAAAAAGCCTTGATATTTGAACTCAGCAAGCCCGGCCGCGTCGCCTATTCCCTGCCCGAATGCGACGTACCGGAAACCGACGTCGCTTCATTCATACCGGAGAGCCTGCTGCGCAGCAAACCGGCCGAACTGCCGGAGGTATACGAAGTGGATGTCATCCGTCATTATACCGAGCTGTCGCGACGGAATTTCGGCATCGATAACGGTTTCTATCCGCTCGGGTCATGCACGATGAAATACAACCCGAAGATCAACGAGGACGTTGCCCGTTTTGCCGGTTTTGCCAAGATTCATCCGTACCAGCCTGAGGAAAGCATTCAGGGCGCACTGGAGCTGCTGTTTACTCTGCAGAACGACCTGGCGGCATTGACCGGTATGGATCAAGTAACGCTGCAGCCGGCTGCGGGTGCCCATGGCGAATGGACGGGGCTGATGCTGATTCGCGCCTACCATGAGAGCCGCGGCGAGAAACGCACCAAGGTCATCGTACCCGACTCCTCTCACGGCACGAACCCGGCCAGCGCAACGGTAGCCGGTTACGACACGATCACGATTAAATCCAATGAGCGGGGCATGGTGGATCTGGATGCCCTCCGCGCCGTCGTTGGTGAGGATACGGCGGCCCTGATGCTGACGAACCCGAGCACGCTTGGCCTGTTTGAGGAGCAGATCGTGGAAATTGCGGAAATCGTGCACGACGCCGGCGGTCTGCTGTACTACGACGGAGCCAATTCCAACGCCATCATGGGAATTACCCGACCAGGCGACATGGGCTTTGACGTGGTCCATCTCAACCTGCACAAAACGATGAGCACACCCCATGGCGGAGGCGGTCCCGGCGCAGGCCCTGTCGGCGTGAAAAGCCTGCTGATCCCGTTCCTGCCGAAACCGATCGTGTCCAAGCGCGAGGACGGCACCTTCTATTGGGATTACGACCGTCCCCAGTCGATCGGCCGCGTGAAGGCGTTCTATGGCAACTTCGGCATCTTGGTTCGTGCCTATGCGTATATTCGCACCTATGGACCGGAAGGACTTCGCCGCGTCTCCGAGCTCGCCGTGCTGAATGCCAACTACATGATGCATCGTCTGGCCCCTTATTACGAAGTAGCCTACCCGGGCTTATGCAAGCACGAATTCGTGCTGTCCGGCAGAAAGCTGAAGGAGTACGGTGTGCGAACCCTGGACGTTGCCAAGCGGCTGCTCGATTTCGGATATCATCCGCCAACCATCTATTTCCCGCTTAACGTGGAGGAATGCATTATGATCGAGCCGACCGAAACGGAGAGCAAAGAAACGCTGGACGGTTTCATCGACACGATGATCCAGATCGCAAAAGAAGCCGAGTCTACGCCGGACGTTGTCATTAACGCCCCTTACACCACGGTTGTGAAGCGACTCGACGAAACGACGGCCGCGCGCAAGCCGGTATTAAACTGCACCTGCGGGTAGCGCAGGAGTTGATCCGTTATAATCGCTTAACAGCTATCGACATGCTTTCCCAGTAGGCAGACCGCATACAGCGGCTGTTTTCTTGCAAGCTAAGGATGTGGTACGTCTCTGAAATTCATGCTCTCTAATCTCTTAAGTAAAGGTGTCCCTCACCGTAGTAGCGGCTGTAGGGACACCCTTTTTATGTTGCATAATATTAGCTTAATACATCCGTTGGATCTCAGACACAGCAGCAGCCCACTTGCCCTCATATGATGCTCTGACACCCTAGGGACTTGCGCTGGCCCTGTGCATCTATCTCAATAAACCTACTGTCATTCCTGGTACTACCCATGCCAACGATTCAGCATCGCTCAATGGCTCTTAATTTGGACCATATCAATTCTCCGCTAACGGCATCAATAAATTCCAAAAGATACTCTGATACGCTTACTCCTGTTTTTGCTCGTCTCTTATACACGGGATCATAGATTAACCGGTAGTGGGCCGTGCCGTCGTCACCATCCATATACCACCTGAGCGACACATCCAGCTGTTCCGCATATCGTGCGAGCGCCGATGACGCAGAAATCGCAGCCTTAAACCCGCAAGCCTCCAGCTCACGGATTTTCTCATAAGACACACTGCGGTACAAAAGCACTTCTCCCGTAATCGTGCTTACGCAAATATTTACACGCTCCAGACGTACCCGGTATTGATCGATATATAGCGGCAAGTGGAAGAATTCCCGATCCCGCGGCTCAGCTTCGCCCTCTTCCCCCTCTTGCTCACTGTCCGTTATCCCGGCCTCCAAATCCCATTTCACTTCCAACCGCAAATACTTGGCGTATGACGGAAAAAATCTTCGTAAGAACCGCTCTGCTCGGTCCCAGCATTGCTCGCGAGTAAGCACCGCCTCTCCGCCGGAGCTTTCCGGTTTATAATGGTACGCCTCTAAGCTGCCAGTGGCCTTATCTATATGTATCATGTAAGCTGCCTGAAGATTGCGAAGCGTTTTTCCCCACCGCCGTTCAAAATATCGGTCCACCGATAACGGATCGGTCGCCGATTGATCCGCTTCATCCTCGTTCATATCGCTTTTGTCAAAGTACAATAAAATCAGGTTTTGATCGTCCCCCCTAGGCTTATCCAGAACATACCGCTCCGTATCAATGCCCAGCTGGGCCTCCCAGAACGGAATTAAATCTGAATCTTCATCTGAGCTTGAATGTTCGGTTCCGGTCCTTGATGGGAGAACAGGCTTAACGGGATAAACGTTATTTAAATTACCGGGATCCGCAGGCGTGATTGGAACAGTCGGCGGCAGCAAATCATGCTGCAGGTTATGTAAGGGTTCACCCGTAACGGCATCGATCTTACGACGCCCCTGAATCGGTTCATAAACCAGCCGATGCTGATCTTCTTCCCCCTCCATGTCATATATAGAGGGATACAGTGTGGTTATGATGGGCTGCATCTCCATATCTTGAAGGATCCTTTGCTTCGCAGCCTCCGCACTAACGAGCCTGTCCGGCCAAACCGGCAGCTCCATTCCCGGGAATTCTTCCGCCTTGTAAAGCACGATATTGAAATCGGCGTCAAGCCGGATCTCACAACCGGAGCGCGGCAGCGGCAATCCGCCGGCTTCTGCCCTAAACTCAATCTCAACATAGTTTCGTTTGATCTCTGATCGAATCCAGGTAAGCGCTGCATAATTCGGATGATGCCGGATCATGAAGGTTTTAGCTATGTCCGCTGCCTGCTCTGTGGTGCGTCCTGCCTCTATCGCGCTTCCCCATATTGTGTCATCACGTTCTTGGCTGATCTGAAGCCTCATCAGCTTACCGGTCTCCAGGCTTAATGAAACCTCAATTCGGCTGTTCTCGGAATGAGGGTCCTCCCAAATAAACGTTCTCTCTTTTTCATCGAACCCCTTAGGGGTGTTATCCTCCATAACAAGTTCATAATGCTCAGGTATGAAGGTGATCGTTCCTGCAGCTGCCCGGAGTGCCTGGACATCCATGGTCATATACCGCTTCGCCTCCTTCTCCTTCTCTATTAGAAAGCTCTATTTTATGATATAAAGTGTATATAATTATATACGGCTTACTTCTACCAAGCTGACAATTTACGAAAGATGCGGTGATCGAATGAGTAACCCGACACATGGCCTGGATGTTAACCAGTATCTTGACCGTATTGGATATACGGGCCCGATTGTGAACAGCGCTTATATGCTCGCCAGACTGCAGGAGCAGCATGTGCATACCGTCCCCTATGAAAATCTCGATATCCTTGACCGAATTCCGCTTTCCCTGGAAGTTCCCCATCTCTACGATAAAATCGTCACCCGCCATCGCGGCGGCTACTGCTTCGAGCTCAATGCGTTGTTTGGCTGGCTGCTGCATGAACTGGGCTTTCAGGTCACTCATTACTTCGGTCGCTTCTGGCGGGATGAGACCGATACGCCTGCTAAGCGGCGGCACCATATCCTGCAGGTGGATATCGAAGACCAGCAATATATTGCCGACGTCGGAGTGGGTGGCGCCGGACCTCGCCACCCTTTGGAGCTGGTAGATGGCCTGGAGCAAACCCAGGGGAACGAAACCTACCGGCTGGTTCAGACCGAGGCTTATGGCTGGATGCTCGAGGAGTGGAAAAAAGATGCCTGGGATCCGGTCTTCTCTTTTACGGAAGAACCTAACTTACCGAAAGATTTCATCACCACCTCCTTCTGGTGCGAGCATGCCCCCGATTCGCCGTTTAATAAAACGGCCCGGGTATCCATACGTACCGCTGAAGGCAGAAACACCGTGGATGACGACGAGTTCAGAATCTACAAGTCCGGCGGCGTCCACACCTTTAAACCGGGAAATCCACAGGAATATGCCGAAGCGCTTCATACTTATTTCGGTATCCCTATCGATAAATAACAATAAACCGGGCTTCCCTAGCAGGGAGCCCGGTTTTTACGATTAATATTCAATTTTGCGCTCCGCAGAGCTCCACGCTTGGAATGGCAGCAAATAATCCGCTGTCCGAACCTGCTTCATGGGGATGGAACGCTGATCCATCGGCATGGCGATTTCATCGTATATGAAATGATCATCAAACCCGATCTCGGCCGCATCCTGCTTCGTGCTTGCATAATAAACGGCATCGGGCCTTGACCAGTAGATAGCCCCCAGACACATCGGACAGGGTTCGCAGCTGGTATAGATCGTGCAACCTTTCAATTGAAAATCCTCTAAATGCAGGCAGGCTTCCCGTATGGCTTGCACCTCGGCATGAGCGGTAGGGTCGTTCAGCGCAGTAACCAAATTCCGGCCCCTGCCGATCACTTGACCATCCTTAACCACAATCGCCCCAAAAGGACCTCCTTCCACGTGCTGAACGTTTCGATGGGCTTCTGCAATCGCCTGATGCATCCAGTACTCATGATTATGATCACTCATTATGTACAGCTCCCTTCCCATGTTCATCCCGATCCCGGCGTGCGTAATCAAACCATCCTGATCAACCGGGCGGCTAACTCTCATCATAGCATATCTTCTTACGATCTCCTTCATTTTCCAATCTTTTCACTAAAATGGATTGACGAACTGTATACAAACGTATACAATCACGAGTAATGGTATACAAACGTATACATTTGATGTTGAAGGAGGTTGGTTACATGCGACAAGAGGAACCAAATACGCCGGGCCAGAGTCGGTCGGAGCATCGCGACCGGGACAGCGACCGGGACAGCGACCGGGGCAGTCACCGGCACGGCGGACGGCACGGAAGACGGCGCGAGGAAGGTCATGGCGGCAGGGAAGGCGGGAAGATGGCGCAAACGTTCCGCCGGGGGCGTGCGCTCTCTTTCCTGGACAACCTGGTTGTGAAGCGGGAGACCCTGAAGAAACAGGTCAATGATCCGGACCTGCAAGCCATTCGGGACGTGGTCAGCGGAGAGCTGAAAGCGGTGGACCAGATCATTCAGGAGTACATTCAGGCTTTTGAATTGTATGATACGAGGCAGTCTCAGGACGGCCAGCAATAATGGCCCAGGCCATTCATAAACCAATAACCATGACAGAGGTAGGACTTGGAGCGTGATGATTTTTGATTAGAAAGTTTTTTTCATACTATCGGCCCTATAAGGGACTGTTTGTTCTGGATTTTATGTGCGCCGTCATTGCGGGACTGCTGGAGCTTGCTTTCCCGCTTGCCGTCAGCAAATTCATCGACGAGCTGCTGCCGAGCCAGGATTGGCCGCTTATCCTGATTGCCTGCATCGTCCTGCTGTCCATCTATGCGCTAAATACCGCGCTGCAGTATATCGTGACGTATTGGGGACATATGCTCGGCATCAACATCGAGACGGACATGCGGGAGAAAATGTTCTCCCATATTCAGAAGTTATCCTTCCGCTTTTTTGATAACAACAAAACCGGCCACCTGATGGGCCGTATCACGAACGATCTTAACGACGTCGGCGAAGTGGCCCACCATGGCCCGGAAGACGTGTTCATCGCCGTCATGACGCTGCTCGGTTCCTTCTCCTTGATGGCCTACATCAACCTGGAGCTTGCGCTGCTGACCTTTATCATCGTGCCGCTGATGGCATGGCTGATCATCAAGTTCGGCGGCAGAATGACCACGACTTATCGTCAATTGTTCCGAAACGTGGGGAATTTCAATGCCCGCATCGAAGACAATGTCGGCGGCATCCGCGTGGTTCAATCGTTTGCGAACGAAGAGCATGAGAATAAGCTGTTTCAGGAAGAGAACAAGCAGTTCCGCGCCACCAAGCTGCTGGCTTATAAAACGATGGCAAAAAGCACGTCCGTCAGCTATATGCTGATGCGTTTGATCACGGTCTTCGTGATGATCTGCGGCGCATGGTTCTTCATTCAAGGCAAAATCGAGATGGGCGAATTCATGGCATTCCTGCTGCTCTCCAACATCTTCTTCCGTCCGATCGAGAAGATCAACGCGGTCATTGAGAGTTATCCCAAAGGCATTGCCGGCTTTAAACGCTACCTGGAAATCATGGATACCGAGCCGGAGATCGCCGATGTGCCTGATGCCGTATCCCTTTCATCGGTACGGGGAGATATCCGCTTCGAAGGCGTAACCTTCGGGTACGAGCCTTCCCGAACGATACTGAATAACATTTCCCTTGCGATCCGTGCCGGAGAAACGGTTGCGTTCGTCGGGCCGTCCGGTGCT
>NZ_AEXS01000132.1:0-35790 GCF_000204455.1 Paenibacillus sp. HGF5
AGCTCGGACATGATCAGGTCATAGTGCCGGAGAGCGGCATCCTTATTGGCCAGCTGAAGCATTCCTTTTACCGTCGTGAGGGGATTGCGGACTTCATGGGCGATGCTGACGGCAACCTGGCCGGCAAACACCAGCTTCTCCGTATTCCGCAGCACTTCCTCCGTGCGCTTCATCTCCGTAATGTCGCGCAGGGAGCCCACGACCCGCATAAGCTGCCCTTCCCGGTCATACACCGGCTGAACATCCAGGATATAGTGGTGCATGCTTCCGGATATCTCAAGGGACAGCTCTTCTCCGATGCAAATCTCCTGTCCGTGTATCACCCGTTCATAATATTCGCCAATCGGCTCGATGCCGAACACCGGGCGGCCCACGTATTTCGTCCGGTCACGGTCGCCGGCATCCGGGCACAGCAGGCTTAAGCTGGTTTCGTTCATCTGCAGGATCTGGCCCTCCGCATCGGTGATGATCACGCCGTAATGCTTCGTTCCCAGCAGCACTTGGTTAAGGGTTTGCAGCTGCGTGTTCTGTTTGCGGGTCACCATCTCCCGCTCCAGGGAATCGGCCATCGTGCAGAGCAAGGCATATAAATGCGGGTGAACAAACTCCTCGTTCGTCATTAGGGAGATCGTTCCTATGATCGCCTTCCCATCTTCGCCGTGAAAGGGAGCCGAATAACACGCCATGCGGTGAAGAATGTGATGAAAATGATCTTCTCCTATCAACGTAAACGGCCGTTTGTACCGAAGGCACAGATCAATCGAGCTGGGGCCGTCTTCTTGGGAATACCCGCTGCCCTCCATGATGCCCAAATAACGGGCCGTTTCTATGATGGTCGGGTCCCCTTCCATGTCAAGAATGAAGCCCTCGTTATCCGTCATCGTAATCACGACAGGGTTCCCGGAACCGGAGGAAAGGAATTTATTCACGAAGACTTGGATCACTTCGATATATTCGTTATATTTGGCACGCCTTGCAGCCAATGCTTCAGCATTCAATCGATAAGTATGTGTTGGAAGAAGCTCCGGGTTCATCCCCTTGTCTATACACTGCTGCTTTGCTTGTTGAATGATCTCCTGATCGGTTATCACACCAAATCGATTGTTCAAAATCACATACCCCTTTTTTTCATACTGCCACTTTCATGTCACATATGTTTATTCTAACACTTTTATCGGCAAATGGAGCCCAACCGTAAACTTAATCAGCATGCGAATATGCAGCCTTCATCTTATCATGGGGTAGAGCTCCATATCTCCCTCCTTTTTATGTAACTATTTACAGGAAATATCCGTTTAGACTATAAAGGAGATGAGAATCCATGTTCAAACGTCATGCAACTTATTACGGCTTCGTCCTTGCTCTTCTGATTCTTGTAACAGCCTGTTCGAGCACCCCGTCCAAAGCGCCGGCTTCGTCGCCCTCCGAACCTGCGACGAGTGCAGTGACGGACCATGAAAGTCCGGAGGAGCGCGTATTATCATTGTACGAAGGAGAGGACATGAGTGCCGAGGATAAAGCCACGAACATGCTGGCTCACGTGGAGGGCATGGACTGGATGGAATATAACCGCCTGAGCAACGGCAAAGCGCTGGAAACGCTGGAGCTGCTGTATACCCACCACTCCCTCATCCAACCCGAGCATTATACGAGCCTGTTCCTCGCAACAGTGAATCTCGATGGTGCCTCTGCCGAGCAATATGCCGCCATCGTCGGTGAATTGTTTACGAAAGACAGGGAGGGCGTGATGCAGGCACTTGCTGATATGGGTGACGAAGCAAGTAGGCAAAGCGTCATCTCAAGCATAGCGTACCATCTCGGTTACCAGGATGTTGCACAAGTGAAACAAGAGGTCCAGCAGTGGCAAACGAATAAGGTGCTAAATGATGCCGAGAAGGACGTCATCGCCTCCCTCATAGCGGCAATCGACAATCCATAAATGCAAACTAAAAGAGCTGACCCCGAATTGATCGGAGTCAGCTCTTTCACTCGTTATCGTTAAAGACATCCTGCATCTTATTGGTTCAACAGGAACTCTTCTCCCGCAATGCCCGGCGAAGTCATGTGGTAAGGATCCAGAATGACCAGAATCTGCTCCTCTGTCAAAAGTCCCTGCTCCAGGATGATCTCCTTGATGCTTTGGCCTGTCTTCTGCGCTTCCTTTACCAGCCTGGAGGCTACGTCATAGCCCAAATGCGGGTTCAATGCCGTAATGATGCCGTAGCTGTTATCTACGAAGTATTTGCAGCGTTCCTTATTGGCTGTAAGATCAACCATCAGATTCTTGTAGAACACGTCCATGCCGTTCTTCAGGATTTTCAGGGAGTGCATCAGGTTGTTGGCGGCGACCGGAACCATGACGTTAAGCTCGAATTGACCGGCTTCGCAAGCCAAACTGATCGTATGGTCATTGCCGATGACCTGGAACGACACCTGGTTCATGACCTCCGCCATCACGGGATTGACCTTGCCCGGCATGATCGACGAGCCCGGCTGTCTCGGAGGCACGTTCAGCTCGTTCAAGCCGGCTCTCGGTCCGGAAGCCATCAGGCGGATATCGTTGCACATTTTCGAGAAGTTCACCGCACACACTTTGAGCGCAGCCGACAATTCCATATAAGCATCCGTGTTCTGGGTGGCATCCACCAAATCCTCGGCTTGCTTCAGGGAGAAGCCTGTCTGCTCAATCAGATGCTGGACGACGCTCTGCATATAGTCCGGCGTTGCATTTAATCCCGTGCCTACAGCCGTCGCGCCCATATTGACAACCAATAATCCTTGCGCTGCCCGCTCGATGCGGTGGATGTCCCTTGTCAGCACGTTGGCATAAGCCCCGAACTCTTGCCCAAGCCGGATCGGTACCGCATCCTGCAGATGCGTGCGTCCCATCTTGATGACATCGTCGAATTCCTTGGCCTTGTCCTGAATGCCGGCGACCAAGGTCCGGAACACCCCAAGGAGATCCTGGGTCAGACGGTACGACGCAATGCGGATCGCCGTCGGAATGGCATCGTTCGTGGATTGCGACATATTGACATGATTATTAGGATTGCAGTAGAAATACTCGGCCTTCTGTTTTCCCAAAATCTCCAGCGCCCGGTTCGCCAATACCTCATTCATGTTCATATTGATCGAAGTGCCCGCCCCGCCCTGAATGGAATCGACAATGAATTCGGAACGGAGATTGCCTGCGATGATCTCGTCTGCCGCCTCTATAATGGCGCTGCCTATCTTTTTCGGCAGCAGGCCAAGTTCCATATTAGCCAGCGCGGCCGCTTTCTTTACTTCTCCGAGAGCAGAAATGAGCTCGGCATGAATCGGCACCCCGCTGATCGGAAAATTCTCTACCGCCCTGACCGTATTGATGCCGTAATAGGCATCTATAGGAAGCTGTTTTTCCCCCAGAAAATCTTTCTCCACTCGATACTGCATATCCATGGACAACATCACCATCGCCTTTTGATTATTTTGTATCTTGCTTGTCACCTGTTATCATCCAGCTTGCCCGGATATATACAGAATTCTGCCTTCTAACTTGAAATCCTCTATAGCTTACGCGTTTTGTTAGGGAATATTGAATAATATGTGTGATTGCGCAAAAAATGAGGCTTTCTCTAAGTATAATTACCCAGAAAAAGCCCCTCTTACCCCAAACGACTTGATTTCCATTGACGTCCGTCACGATGGATGGTTACAGACTCTAAGCCATGGAGGTCTTCCTGTGCACCGGGAAGCCTAACGAAATCACGGCGCCTCCCTCTTGGCGATTCCCCGCTGTGATCAGGCCTCCGCAGCGTTCCACGATGGCCCGGGCAATCGCCAAACCGAGTCCCGTCTCCCCGTTCTTGCCCTTCACAAACCGGTGGAACAGATAAGGCAGCAGCTCCTCGGAGATCCCTTCGCCGTCATCGGATACGGTGAGCACCACCCGACCTTTTTGGAGACCGGCTTGAATGTAAATATGCTTGCTTGCATGCCTCGCTCCATTCGAAACGATGTTCAACAGCGCCTGCAGCAGCTTATCCCGGTCGGCATACACCGTTAACGATTCGTTATCCCCGTATGAAAGATGCACGAACAGCCCTTTTTTCACCAGAACCGGATTGATCCTCTCGATCGTTTCCTCTACAAGCTCTTTCATATTGACTTCTGCGGCCTTGAAAATATCATCTTCACTGTCCAGCTTGGCCAGCAGCGTCATCTCGGTCACGATATTTCTCATCCGGCCGCTCTCGCTCATAATGATATCGAGCCCTTTGCGAATATCCTCCCCTTCGAATATGCCGTCCCGGATTCCCTCCGCATATCCGGATATGGACATGAGCGGCGACTTCAGCTCGTGCGAAGCGTTCTGGAAAAATTGCTTCTGCACATGATTGTACCGCTCCAGCTCACCGGCCATTTCGTAGACGGACTCTGCCACGGCGCCGAGCTCCCCGCTTGCCGACACGCGCCGGACTTCGGAGAATTGACGCTCCTTCACCTTCTTCAATTCTTCCCGCAGATGCATGAGCGGCTTAATCAGCCGCTTGGTGATGAATAGACTTAAGATCACCATGACCACGGCCCCTGCGCCGAATACGAGCATCAAACGCCCCAGCAGCGCCTGCTCAATCGCCTTGATTTTGCTCACTGGCGTAATCAGCGTCATCGTCCCTTGGGGAACTGCCGTGACCTCGGTTAGGAATTGTCCGTCCACCGATGAGGAGTTATACGAAGCTATGCTATCGGGTCTTATTGCTGCTATGCCCATGTACTGGGCGGTAGGAACTACAGGAGTCGAGCGGACTATATTCCCTTGGCTGTCCTGAATAATAACGCCGACCTCGGCAACCTGTGCAGAGGCAAACCCGCTAACGGTCAGAGGCTCGCTCTCGATAGGGATGCTCTGTGCAGCCGCGGTTTCCAGTTTTGCCGTCAACGCCGCCCCAATGGACTGCATGTCCTTTCTTTGCGTGCCGATAAAATGGTCCAGCAGCACATAATGAATGACGACGGCCGTCACGGACAGCACGAGTATAAGCGACAAAGCGAAAGCAAGATTGATCTGATGGACCAGCTTCATATCGATGATTCCTCCCCATCCGTTCTCATTCGGTATCCATGTCCCCATATGGCCTCGATCGGCAGCTGCTCCACTTTCTTGCGCAGCCGTTTAATGAGATGGTCAACCGCCCGGTCGCTTCCGAAATAATCGTCCCCCCATACGGAGGTCAGCAGTTCGTCCCTGGTAAACGCACGGTTCGGATGCTCGGCAAACACTCTCAGCATCTCGAATTCTTTGTTGGTCATATCCACTTCTTCCCCGTTCCAGAACACGCGCCTCTCCTCCAGCAGTAACTGAAGCCGCCCATTGCTAAGCTCCGGGGAAGCGGCGGCAAGCCGCGGGACATGCTCCGCGTGGTTGAATTTGTACCATCGGCTCAGCTGCCGTTTGATTCGGGCAACCAGCTCGCGAGGGCTGAACGGCTTGACCATGTAGTCGTCGCTTCCCAGCTCAAGCCCCAATATTTTATCCACCTCGCTGTCCTTGGCCGAGATCATGATGATCGGGACCTCGGCTTCCGCGCGGATCCGCCGGCACAATTCGAAACCGTCCATGCCGGGCAGCATAATATCGAGCACCCACATATCCGGCGGATTCGTTCTCCACATGTCCCAGCCTTCCTCCGCCGTGCCAAGGCCCACCGTCCGGTAACCCTCCTTGCGCAAATAAGCCTCCACCAAATTTCGTATATGCAAATCGTCATCCACAACGGCGATGAGATAGGTTTGGTTCATATCATTACCTCCGAGCTTCATCTTTTCTCAGTATACCAATCGGCACAAAGCGAATGGGGAATGCCATTGTTTTTCCACAAATACACCAATGTTCTGCCAATGCTGATTCGTACACTGGGTACTGTAAGACAAACCAACCCCGATAAGGAGTGTTAATACGATGAAACACAAACTATTTGGCAAGCTCGCCCTATCCGCTGCCCTTCTTGGAACAGCAGCTCTTCCCGTCCATGCCTCGGGTGCCGAAACCCCAGTCGATGCACCGAACCAAACAGGTAAAACTGCGCCCGTTGCCACCACAGCAACCATTTCCGTTATGCCGAATCCGTTGGAGTTGGCTGAACAATACGCGCCGGAAACGGTTCAGGACTGGAAGGATACGCTGGCGAAATACGGCAAGCTTGCCGGAAGCGAGGGAACCTTCTTTTTCTCGGAGGCCGCTGCTGTCGTTGCAGACAACGGCGAGGTAAAGCCGGTCGCGGCAGAAGGCGAATTCGGAATATCCATTGCCGTGAAGGCTGTTCCGGCTGAAACCGTCAAGGGATTCGTGGACAGTGGCGATATCAAGAATATCAAGATTACCAAGATCAAGGAGCTTGCCCCTCTCGAAAGTACCGCCATCAAAGTAGCGGAAGCCGTGAAAACCGATGCAAGCGACGGGAAGCACGACGTGATCCGTTTCGAGACAGCCAGCGTGAAGGCAGTGAAAATCAGCGATGCAGAGAGTTTGGAAGTGAAGATCGACGATGAGGATCTGGCGTTCGTCCATGCAAGAATCGACCTCTTCAAAGCGGTGGATGCCAAGGACGCCGACTCTATTAAAAAAGCGCTGGCGAAACTGCTGGACCAATACAAGGCACAGATTGCCAAGCTGGAAGCTGAAGCGAAGTAACGTCGGTACGAGACCGTACATGACAGCGCGAGCCCAGCGTACTTAACCGAAAAACAAGCCCTGCCGGTGCCGCGGCAGGGCTTGTTTTAGCATAGGCTTACGTTTTTTGGCCATTGCCTTAATCAGCTTCACGGCCGAGCGCACGCGGGGACGCTTCAGATGCTCCTCCACGTAGCGGTAATCCGTCAGGATCACCTTGGCATCCCGCAAACCGTAAGCAAAATCATCATCAAACAGCAGGCGGTACTCCCATACCCGCTTCTCCCAATTCGGAATATTCGCCAGCATCCATTCATCCTCCGCTCCCGGGTGAACGTACGTTTCGCTGACTCCTTCGGGGAGTCTGTACAGCTTATCGATCAGCGACTGCTTGAAGCTCTCATAGGTCTCTCCCTCGACGACGGGAAACGGATGCGAGAGCAGATAATCCGGGATCGGCACGCCGAAGGTATCGGCCAAGCTGGAGGCAAGCGCCACCGGCCGCTCGATATTCGGCAGCGTGCTGAGCAGCGGATCCTCCGGGTGAATATAGCGAAACAAGCGCGCGGGGAGGCGCCAGCGGGAAGTCTTCCACAGCATCTGCGGAATAAGGCTCCGCCCCGTTTCCATCCCGTAAAGGCTGCCCATGTGGTTATCCACATGGCTGATGCGGATGCCGGCCTTCTTCGCCAGCCGGTATTGCGCCTCCAGCTCTTTTAGCACGGCGCCCGTCTCTGCTCCCCGTTCAAACTCCTGAACCGTCCGGTATTGGTGACCGCTAGCGTCATGCAACGAAGAATGACCGGTCAAGCTCTTCCACCGCAAAGCTTCGAATTCGCTCGTCAAAGTCAGATGCAGCCCTACATTGGGTTGGCGCCGGCGTGCGGCCCAGGAGGCTGCCTCCTCAAAGCCGGGGGCCACGGTCATGATGGTCGCCGATGAAACTTTATTCTCCTCCAGCAGATGCCGGATCGCCTCATTCATGGCCTTGCTCTGTCCGAAATCGTCACAGTTGATGATCAGTCTTCGCTCCATGGTCATGCCCGCCTCCTATGGATTTTGAGAATTCGATTTTGGTTGCATACGATAGCAAGAAGGAAATGGCCAACAGGCATAAGGGGACGACACTGATTAAGTACCGAAAGGTCGATTCCGGATCGCTTCCGGGGTTGTCACCGCTTTCATATCCGAATATCATGCCTACGACAAAAAACGCCAGCGCGGAGATCAATCCGCTGGAACGCGTAATAAACCCGCTGACCGCTGTATAAATCCCCTCTCTGCGAAGCCCTGTCCGCTCCGCATCCTCATCGATGATGTTGCCGCTAACCATGGCCGGCGTAACCAGAAATCCTGCCAGACCGAACCCTACTCCGATCCCCGCCAGAATGCCGCTGATCAGATCATAGCCAAACCACAGAGGGATGACGGATAACGCATATATCCCCAGCGACAAACGCCATGCCTTCACGCCGTCCATCCGGCGGATCATCCAGTACCACACGAACACCAAGGGGATGACGGATACAAACACGGCTGCCAGCAGAATCGACACTTGATTGTCCGGGATGCGAAGCACGTATTTTGCGTAAAAAGGGATCGTGGAGCTTATCAGTCCATTTACCGTCTGGGCAAAGGAATTGGAGATGTTGAACACCCAGAACTTCTTGTTGCGCAGCGTTTCACGAAATGCGTGGACAAGCTTGAGCGGCTCGCTTGCGCTGTACGACTCTTCCTCGCGGACGCTCATCATGCACAGGAACATGAACACGCCGAACAGCAGCGCGTACAGGATCGCCATGTTCGAAAATCCCATGGCGTCATAGATGATCGGAGTCAGCGCAGTACCGATCAACAATGCCACCACTTGATAGCCCTGCTGGATGGCCGAGGCCTTCGCCCGGATGCGGTCTCCGCGGAAAAGTTCGGGGAACAGCGCCCCATAATTGACCCATAATACGGTTGCCACGGCTTCATACAGGATAAGCGCAACCAAAAACCACATAAACAGCCCGTTCTCAGACAGTCCTTCCGGCGGCGAGAACACGAGCACGAAGGTCAGCATGAAGAGCGGAATCGCCCCGAATACCCACGGCCTGCGTCGTCCCAGCCTGGTTCTGGTGCGATCGGACCAATACCCCATGAGCGGATTGTTTACCGCATCCCAGATCAGAAATACGGTTCTTGCCAGAGATGCCAGCCCTATGCCAAGACCCAAGGTATCGACGTAGAAAAAGATGTAAAAGGAGCTGAACGCCTGACTCGGAACCATCATGGCAAACATGCCCAGCGAAAATGAATACGGCGAATTCACCCAACTGCGCTTCATCCGTTTCCCTCCATCCGTCATGGACGATTTTGTTGTACAGTATTCGGCATGCGAAGGGAATATACCTGCGCAAACGAAGGCTCAGGTAATCTCGTCTATAGAGTGGAGAAAAAGCCATGGTGGAGACTTGGACTTGGAATTGGATGCATATACATATTTTTCATGACAACTGCCCACCCTTTTAATTAAGGACCACAAAATCTTCGGAAAGGGTCTGTGCCATGGAACTCCTAAAGGATCTTCTGCAAGTGCTTGGGAGAATTTATACCATTTACCCGCTGCTCTTGGGCGTTACTCTTTTCATGGGCCGCCGCTCCATCGCCGAGCTTCCCGTTTTCGACTACATCATTATCCTGTCCCTGGGCTCCGTGGTCGGAGCAGATATCGCGGATCCCAAAATCGAACATATCCATACCGCTTTTGCGATCATTGCCATCGGCTTGTTACAGAAGCTTGCCTCGATCCTGCTTGTGAAGAGCCGGCGCATCGGCAAGTGGATTACATTTGAACCGCTGATTGTCGTTAAAGACGGGCAGTTCGTTTATCCGAATATGAAAAAAGCACGTTACTCCATCGATAACATTTTGCAAATGCTGCGCAAGGAACAGATCTTCGATATGGCTGAAGTCGATATGGCCGTGCTGGAGCCGAGCGGTGCCTTATCCATCCTGAAAAAGATGGAGAAGACCGCCGTCACGCTGGAGGACCTGAAGTTAAAGCGGCAGAATGCCGGTCTGTCCTACGCCGTCGTCAAAGAAGGACGCATTCAAACGATCACCCTCCAGAAGTTAAACCTTACCGGAGAATGGCTGGAGACTCAGCTGGGTGAGCGGGGAATTCCCCTTGATCAAGTATTCTTCGCTTCACTCGATGAACAGAAGAATTTAAATATCACCATTTACGACAAGGAAATTCCGCTCCCCCCCTTGTATCATTAAGGATCCCGAAAAAAGCCTGGCGCTGCCGCCAGGCTTCTTCCCGTTTATGACTTATTGAAGAACGATTTTGATGGCATTGCCGATTGGCGGCAGACTCTTGGTTAGTACCGGGCCGTAGTAGCCGATAATTTCCGCATCGTCAGCCAAGTCGCTCGTTTTCAAGGCTTTGCCGTCTTTATTCACGACAACCGTCTCGGGAGTCAGATTTAGGACGACTTCATTGGGGGATTGTTCCGTCAACCCTTTGCCCTTGATCGTTACGCGCAGGTTGCCGCCATCCGCATTGATGTCGGTGATGGCGCCGGCCGTAGCCAGCTGCTCCGTCTCTTCCTTGTCGGACTTCATGCTGATTTCGTAAGCATACGTTTGAGGCGGCAGGCTCATCGTCATCGCCAGGCTGTGCACCGCTTCGATCTTCATGCCTTTTGCAAGATCCTTAAGCTCGATCTTCTTGCCCTCCGCATCGCGGATGACCGTGTTCTCATCCACGTTCAGCACGATTCCTTCGGTACCCGTACCGTTAATATGAACGGCTTTGCGTTCTCCGTTATGGATAACTTCCGTGATGGTTCCGACCACGGTTTCCTTCTTAACCTCTTCCTCGGACGTGATGTTTACCTTCGTTCCATCAACCGCGACGTTAACCTGGAGCACTTCGTTGAAGAAGCTCGCAGGAACATACAGCGTGCCTTTTACATTCACCGGAGCGGCGCCGAGGGACTTATACATTTTGTTAACCGCATACTGGTCTTTGCCCGTTTGCACGAGGGTCCAGATCGGCGATCCCGGTTTGGTCAGCTCCGCAGAACGGTCCTGTTGATTCCACTCCAGTTCGAATCCGAGCGCCTCGGATACGCTGCGCAGCGGGATCATGACCTGTTTCGCGTCGGCATTCATAAATCCGGCGCCAGCCACTACCTTGCCGTTGACCAGAACTCCGTAATCGATGACCGCCGAGATCACCACCGGCTTCTGATCCTGGCTGTCTCCGGCTTGGGGTGCCGCATAAGCCGCTGCGCCGCCGGAAACGGCCATGGCCGCAACCATCAGCGTCGCTGCTTGCTTCTTCCATTGTTTGTTCATGTACATCATCCTTTCTAGGTGTCTTAAGTTATCATGTACAACTATACTGACGGGCGTATTTGCCAAATGTTGCATTGATAATCGAAAGTCCAAGGGCCGAACATACATCAAAAAGCCGTTCCGGGCGAGTTTTCCAATCTCCCGAAACGGCTTTTGACCTGCAGCCGAATATATCATTTAGCGTTGTATAAATAGCGGGTCCACGAAGCTTCGGCAATATTCCTCCGCAATCTGTTCCGCGCTGTATCCCATATCGCGCATGTACAGAATAATATCGGCCCGCGGCAGGGATGCCAGCATCACGGAGGTGAACAGAGGATCCAGGGGCATCAGCTCTCCCCGCTCAGCCGCAAGCTCCAGCAGACGCTTGATCTGTAAGCGCAAATACGTGAAGGGCGGGTTCTCGCACATAATGTTCTTGGTGTCCTCCAACCGGTCAGAGGTCAGCATCACCCTGAGCCACTCCAGATCCTCGTTGAAATGCAGAATCACCTTCGTCATCACGGTCCGCAGCCGATGTGCTACCGTTTCACCTTCGCTATGGCGAAGATAAACGTCCAGCCCTTCCATAAACCGGTCGATCTTGGCCTCCATCAGCGTAAAGCAAATCTTGCTCTTGCTGGGATACCGGCGGTAAAGGGTACCTTGACCGATCCCCGCCGTTTTGGCCACTTGATGCATGGAGACGTCCTCGACTCCGTATTTGTTAAATAAGGCCTGAGCCGTATCCAAAATCTTTTGACCCAACTCGTCATTCTCTTTCGGCAATGCACGCATCCCTTTCTAATTAAACAAACGGGAACCTTATGCGGCAGACTGTTTTTCTTCAACGGGTGAAGACGTACGTTTAACAAATAAGCCCAGCACGAAAGCAATGATTGCAAGAACGAGTCCGATTACGAAAGCATTATGAAGACCGGCAACCATGCTTTGCACCGGATTGAGATCCCCGGTTGTTTCAACGTAATTTTTAGCACCTGCAGTCATGATGCTGATAAAGAGCGCCATACCGACAGCTCCCGCCACCTGCTGCAGCGTATTCATGATCGCCGTTCCATGCGGATACAGCAAGCGCGGCAGCTGATTCAAAGCCGTGGTTTGGGCCGGCATCATAACCATCGAAATCCCTATCATCATCATAACATGAAGGAAGATGACATAACCACCCGTCCATGAAGAGTCGATGCGCGAGAACAGGAAGATGGCGATGCTCAGCAGCGCCAAGCCGGGAATAATCAGAACGCGCGGTCCCAATTTATCGAACAGCTTCCCTGTAATCGGCGCCATCAATCCGTTGATGATCCCGCCCGGCATCATGACCAGACCGGCCGATAGCGCAGTCAAGCCCAGCGCGTTCTGCAGGAACAGCGGCAGCATGATCATGGTGGAGAACATGCTCATCATAAGTACCAGCATCAGCACGGTCACGAGGGAGAACATCGGAAATTTGAAGGTACGCAGATCCAGCATCGGTTCCTCCATCTTCAGCTGACGCCATACGAAGAGCAGCAAGCTGATAGCCCCGGCGGTAATGCACCATATGACCTTCGGATCAGACCAGGTGCCTTCGCCGGCACTGCTGAATCCATATACGATTCCCCCGAAACCGATGGTAGACAGAATAATCGAAATGTAATCGACCTTCGGCTTGGTCAGTTCCGATACGTTCTTCAGGAACACCGCGGCAAACACGATGGAGAACGCAGCAAGCGGAATGACCAGGTAGAACAACCAGCGCCAGTTCAGCGCATCCACGATCAAACCGGAAAGCGTCGGTCCGATCGCCGGTGCCGTCATGATGACCAGACCGATCATCCCCATTGCGGCTCCGCGATTCTGAGGCGGATAAATGCTAAGTATGGTGTTCATCAGAACCGGCAGCATAAGCCCCGTTCCGACGGCTTGCAGGATACGGCCTACCAGCAGCACCCCGAATACCGGCGAGAAGCCGCATATAATCGTACCTATCAGGAATAGCGACATAGCGCCAATAAACATCTGTCTTGTCGTGAACCAAAGCTGCAGCAGCGCCGTGACCGGCACCAGAATACCGACAACCAGCATGTAAGATGTGGAAAGCCACTGCACCGTGGACTCCCCAATGCCAAACTGCTCCATCAAGCTTGGGAAAGCGATGTTCAGCAATGTCTCATTCAAGATGGACACGAACGCGCCGATAATCAGTGCGGCAACGATCGGCCCTCTCTTTATTTTGCTTAAATTAATCTTGGCCGAACTTGGCCCCACTCCCATATCCAAGACCTTATCCTCCCTGTCTTTTGTCTATACGGACAATTGTCCGGTAACGCGTTTTTTATTCTAACGGACAATTGTCCGCAGGTCAACTGAAAATTTTCATTAAATTTTCAAATTCGTCCACCCAGATGAAACCCGGATGAAGCCCGCGACGTTTCCCGCTGCCATAAGCACCGAAACAAGCAGGATATCCAACATTTCGGCCATTCATAATTAAAGGATCCGCCCCTAAATCGCGACTAGGGCGGATCCTTCTTCTATGCATATTTCGACTTTAGGTTCGCCTTGCCCCGAAAGACCCTTGGCATTTCTTAAATGCAGTTGTCCTAATAGGTCACTCCGCTGCACGCAAGTGTCAGACCCTGATAACGCTAAGCATTCAGTGCAATCTTTTCTTTGTACACTTTGGCCCAGCCTTCCAAGTTGTTCGTTACGATCAAGAGTTCAGGATACTGGGCAAGGGATGCCAATACCGCCTCGTCATCCGGCGTCCAGACGATGAGCTGGATCCCCCGCTTGCGCGCTTCCTCCATAAACGAAGGGGTCACGTATACATATTTGACGGACACATAGCGAGCGCCGATCTGTTCCAGATAAGGAAAGACCGATGGCGTCGCCCCATAAATCACAAGCCCCAGCTCGATGTCAGGATCAAGGGAACGGGCACGTTCTATCGAATAATGATCGAAGGAGGTCAGGAATACCTGCTTATCCATGCCCGTATCCTTGATCACGTCAATGACCTTCTGTTCCAGCCCGGGATAGGTGTCCCCCATCTGCTTCAGCTCGATGTCAACGATCATCCGATCCTTGGCAAAAAGCAGCGCTTCCTCCAGCGTGGGGATGACTTCCCCCCGGCCTGCATCCAGCTTGCGTATTTCCTCCAGCGTGAAGGCGTTGATCGCTCCGGTTCCGTTGGTCGTCCGGTTAACCGTAGGATCATGAATCACGACAGGCACGCCGTCCTTCGTCAGCTGGACATCCAGCTCCAGGTGCGAGAAACCAAGCTCCAGCGCTTTCCGAAAGCCCAGCATCGTGTTCTCCGGATATTTGAGCGGATACCCTCGATGGGCCAATCCCCGTACTTCCATGTGCCATTCCCTCCATATTTAAGTCGATTGACGGCCTCGATCACACTGCCGCCGCAAGAAGACGGACTTACGCAATCGAAATGGCCGTTTGCAGCTCTATAGGTTTGTTCGCCGCAGGCTTCCCGATCCCTGCTGCGCACAGCAGGAATTAGCTTTATGTCCTTCGCTCGAACAAAGAGACGGTATGGCGGTGTATCCTTGCCCACCGTCTCCACACCGTCCTGAATTCCGCAACATATGATATATGCGCTTATTTAAACGTCGAGTTCGCCATCGCGGCCACGATATGCTTCTGCATCACCGTAAAGACCAGCACGATCGGGATGATCGCCATGACGCTGGACGCCATAATGACGTTGAAGAACATCGCTTCATTCCCGGCGATGGAATCACGCAGCATTGCTATGCCCACCGTAAGCACACGCATGTCGTTGTTGTTGGTCATGATCAGCGGCCAGAAATACGAGTTCCAGGACGAAATGAAGATCAACACGCCCATGGTGACGATCGTCGGCATCGCCATCGGGAACAACAGCTTGTACAGAATGGAGAATCGTCCGGCTCCATCCACGCGCGCCGCTTCCAGCACGTCGTTGTTAATCGATTTGAACGCCTGCCGGAGCAGGAATATCGCATAGGCGGACGCCCCGTGAGGCACGATGAGCGCCCAGAAGGTATTCAGCCAATCGAGCTTGGACATCATGACGTACACGGGAACGAAAATCACCTGTTCCGGCACGATCAACGCGGCAAGCACCAACAGAAACAGCGCGTCCCGTCCCCAGAACTTCCCCTTCGCGAATGCATAAGCGGCCATGAGCGCCACGTTCAGCTGCAGAATTATGGTTCCGACCGCCATGAGCAAGGTATTGCCGAAGAACCGCGCGTAAGGGATAACCCGGAAGGCTTCGGCAAAGTTCTGCCAGGCAAAGGTTTCCGGCCAAAATGTAGGAACGGCCATCCGCATCTCAGACTGCGTCTTGAGCGCGCTGATCAGCAGCCAGTACACCGGAAAGAACATGACAAGGGTCACGATCACGGCCCCGATTACGCGGAGCGTCATTATGGTCTTTCGGTTCTTGGCGGATCCAGCCATATAATTATCCTTCATAGTGCACCTTCTTCCTGCTGACCACCCATTGTACCAATGTTAACAGCAATATGATCACGAACAGAATCATGACAAGCGCCGAGGCTCTTCCTGTTTTGAATTCATCAAAGGCCATCGTATAGATCCAGTACACGATCGCATTCGTTGCCTTGAGCGGACCGCCGCCCGTCATGACGTCGATCGACTGGAACACCTGCATGGAGGAAATAAAGCTGGTAATGACCAGAAACAAGGTCATCGGCGACAATAGCGGCAGCGTAATGTTGCGGAACTGCCGGAACTTGCTGGCTCCATCAATGGAGGCCGCCTCATAATACTCGGCCGGAATTCCGCGCATGCCTGCAATAAAGAGGATCATCGCAAACCCAACGCCCTTCCAGACCGAAACGGCAACCAGCGCCGGCAATGCCGTCGAAGGGTTGGTCAGCCATTCGACCGGCTCCATGCCGAACCAGGAAACAATGGAATTCAATAGCCCGTATTGTCCATTGTAAATCCATGTAAATACCATGGCCGCGACTACCATTGAGATGTAATAGGGCATAAAAACGACACCGCGCAAGAAACCGAACAACCGTGACGATGACACGTTGAGCAGCAAGGCCAGCAGCAGCCCGATGACCAGCGTGAATACAACGTCCATGACGGTATACAAGAACGTGACCTTTAAGGAGTGATAGAAATCCGAGTTCGACAGCAAGCGCGTATAGTTATCGACGCCCACGAATTTCTTCACGGGACGGGTCATGTTCCAATTCGTGAAGCTGATGTAGATGGAATAACCCAGCGGATAATACAGGAACACGCCCATAAACAGCAAGGCCGGAACTGCGAACGAGAAGTCCTTCCACTTCTCGATCAACGTATGAGACATCCGTTTAGAGACCGAAGCGGTCGCCCGATCGGACGCCGCCTTTGTCATTGCTTTATTGGTCTCCATAGGCATCACTCATAGTCAGCCAGAATATCGTTGATCTTCTTGGCTGCATCCTGCATAAGTGGTATAGGATCTTTTTTGTTCAATACCATTTCCCCGATGACTTCTTTGTAGACTTCGCTGAATTCAGGATAAGCCGGATGCTGCAGACGCGGCGTTACTTCGTCGAAATGCTCGTATACCGCTCTGTATTGCGGCCATCTTTCGAAATATTGATCGCCTTCTTCTGACTCGATTGCGGATTTTCTTGTCGGCAGGTATCCAACGGATTCAGCCCACTTAATGTTGTGCTCCGCCGAAGTCATGAACTCGATGAATTTCCAAGCCGCCTCTTTCTCCAGATCCTCGGCGCCGTCCATCATGACGATCCCCGCGCCGCCAATATTGGAGGTCCGCACTTTATCGCCAGGGATAAAGGATACGCCAACCTCAAAGTCCGCATTCTCGCGGTACATCTTGAGCAAAGCCGATGAATGCTGCACCATGGCGATTTCGCCGTTCAGGAACATCTGGCGCATATTGTCGGAAGCTCCTTTACCGAAGCCCATATGCATGCTGCCTTCATTTTGCCACTTGTAGAAGTTCTGGAGGTACCGGAGAGAATCCTCGGTCTCGACAGCGGAAGCACTCAGGTCCTCCGACAGGATTTGTCCGCCGCCGTTAATGTTCCACGGATCGTAGTACCACGTATCCCAGCCTGGAACGGAGAAGGCATAACGGGTCGTTTTGTCGCCTTCTTTTTTCGTTACCTTTGCATTAAAATCATCGATCTCATCCCACTTCTGCGGCGGTTCTACACCCAGCTCGTCCAGCATCGTTTTGTTGTATACAAACACGCTGGTACTGACGATCAGAGGGAATCCATATTGCTTGCCATTGAATGCATATGCATTCAGCATCCCTTTGGCGAAATCGTCCATCTTCACTTCATCGCGCTTAATCCATGGGCCCAAATCAGAGAACACTCCGCTGTCCGCAAAGTTTGGCAAGGACGCAACCTCGACATTCGTAACAGCCGGCACGTCATTCGCAGCCACTGCAGCCGATAATTTTTTGTGAAGATCAGGATAACCGCCTTGGAACACCGGCTCTACCGTAATATGAGGGTACTTCTTCTGGAATTCGGCAATCATGTAGTTCAAGCCTTCAAGCTGTGCATCCGCGTGGGCATGCCAGTATTGGATTTTAACGGGTGTCGTGTCGTTCTTCATATCCATCGAAGCGGCTTCCACGTCATCCAGCGAAACCTCTCCTCCGGCACTTTCACTTCCACCGCCGCCTCCGCAAGCCGTGGTAATCACCATAAATATGGTCAGTAACATTAACAACCATGATTTCTTTTTCATAGATGATCTGTTGTCCCCTTTCGAATCTATTCATCATTCATCATCCAAAATTACCGTCGATCCACTTCACCAAATGCCGGTTGGAACGGCACGCGGATCCCATAGGAATGGGAGAATCCCCATCCAAACAGCCCGCCTATCCCTTAAAAAGCGCACAAAAAATAGAGACGTCAAAAAGAGCGCAACCTAAGAGCCACCACCTCCTATAAAAGCTAAAGTAGCTGCTACTCGGGTTATCTCATCGTCTCCACCCCTAGCAAATATGTAATTGTGGTTAATCCGTCATTGCTACGTAAGACCGTTACGTCCAAAAACGCGTGTCTCCCGTAGATACGAGGTCTGCGCCGTTCGCCAGCGCCTCGTCGATTTCTTCTTCGCTTCGTAAAAAACCTCCCACTATGAGCGGACAGTGAATTTCCTTCTTCAGATCGCGGATGACGCGAGGCATAAGTCCCGGCATCAATTCCACTTCATCCGGACGTGCTTGTCCGATCATCTTCACTGCGGTTCCCAAAGCTGTCGTATCGATCGCAAACACGCGCTGTATCGAGCTGATGCCTGCTTGGCGCGAAGCCAATACCGTATTCGTCTTCGTCGTAATGATCCCGTCGATCTTGTACGAATCCGCCAAATACTGCACTGCGGAATTATCCCGGCCGATGCCGCTTACCATTTCCAGATGGACAAACACTTTTTTGCCTGAGGAGTGCAGTCGGTTTACGATATCCCTTAGTTTCATGATGTCGCCTGTCATCAGGTTCACCCGTTCCACCGCGCTGTTCACAGCCGCATCGATCTGTTCCAGCTTGGTAATCGAAGCAATAACGAGAAGACGGCGTCTCCCTTGATCTGTCATAAGTGCGTGTCCTCCTTATTATGAACACCTCTTATGATAGAGCTATAAGATCATGCGAGTATTAACGATATGTAAAATCTGTGTTAACGGCCCGCTTCTAGGCACCCGCATATCATGAATACGCTTTCTATTCAGTTAACAACAGATTCTGCTATATCCCTGGTTTGGTGGATTCCCTCCTAGATTCAGGATCATGCGGTTCTGCGAAGTATTGGATAGCGCTTTCAAAATGGCTTGTCGAGCTATTTAGTATCTATCATAGAGGAATTATTTAGCTAGAGTCTATAGCGAAATTTGTTTTATTTTGTCGAATTAAAAAGAATGTCAGCTCAATGTAATAAATATCATGGCGGGAAGCTCGTTTTTATGATCGTACAGCGATTGAAAGGCCCATGAAGGCAGTTTCAGGACAGCGGGCTGTGCGGAGGCTTGGATGCGGGGTAATCCGGACTCATTGACTCAGCAGGCGCACGAGCTTAATCAATAAGCCGGCCAAGAAAACTTCTTGGCCGGCCCCCTTGATCCATCCCGTCGAGCACTAGCTATTCGAACAAAGGAACCTTCGGGTCCTTCCCGTTGCAGTGAACCAGCATCGCATGCAGCTGCCCCCTGTGGTGATACAGATGCGTCACGATTTCGAGCAGCCATTCGTACCTGGAATAGGTGACGCCCCAATAAGAGGTCATCTCCTGATGAAGCTCCTCTTCCGTCATTTCTCGGAACGCCTGCTCCAGATATGAATAGTTGCTCAATAACTCCGCCTGTATGTCCTTCAGGTTATTTAACGACACGCCTGCGTAATAGGCGCTCATCTCCTCTTGGGTGGCTCCTCCGGATATATGGAAATCGGCCCGGCAGATGACGGCGATATGCTTGAGCAGCTCTCCGACCGAATGTTTGCCTTCCGTCGGCTTGACGAGCAAATCCCCTTCATCCAGCTTATCGATGATGGCGACAACTGAGACGACACCCACCTCGATCTGATGTAGGGCATATGTACAATAGGAATTCATAGGTTCTCTCCAATCCGGTATGTATACAGTAATCTGTTCAAAATCACCTCATTATTATAGAACATACGTTCCTAATCTTTCAACAAAAAAACAACCTGACCCTTAAGCACTAAGAGTCAGGTTGTTCAAAAGCAAATCTTGTATAAGATCAGCTAACCAGGTCAAATCCGGTTGTATTCTCAAGCACTTCCACATGAAACGCGCTGCCGTCAGCCTTACGCGCAACGCTAACCGACAGGTGCCCGCTTCCGATCGCAATCCGTTCGGCCTTCAGTTCGTTCATCCCTTCCGGAAGGAACGGGGACAACGCGATTTCTTTCTTCGCCCCGTTCGGATACAATCCGAGCATCGCTTGTAGGAAGACGATCGAGGTTCCGGCCGCCCAAGCCTGCGGCGAACAGGTTGTCGGATACGGAACCGGATGGCCCAGCTTCGCATCATGCCCGCAGAACAGCTCCGGCAGACGCTGGTACTCAAAATGAGCCGATGCCTGCAGCAGGCCGGAAATCACCTTCCCTGCCTCCTCCTTGAACCCCTGCTTGCCGAGTCCCAGCAGAATCATTGCATTGTCATGCGGCCATACGCTGCCGTTGTGATAACTCATCGGGTAATATCCGGTGGAGTCCGTGCTCATCGTGCGGATGCCGTAACCGTTAAACATGTCGTTTCTAAGCATCCGCTCGGCTTGCGCCTTCGAGCGGCTCTCTTCCGGCAAACCGCTCATAAGCAGATGCCCGGGATTCGAGGACACGCTGCGTACCTGGCGCAGATCCTTATCCAGCGCGATGGCGTAACACTGCTCATCCTCCATCCAGAAGCTCGCTTCGAAACGGACGCGAAGCTCCTCGGCTTCCGACTCCAGCTTGCGGGCGAGTTCCGGCTCGCCCAGCTCCGCGAAGACGGGTACCAGTGACTGCTTCGCTTGATACACATAACCCTGGACCTCCGACAGTGCGATCGGGGATTCCGCATACTCGCCGTTCTCATGGATGATCGAGTTGGCGGAATCCTTCCAGCCTTGGTTCGGGAAGCCTTTCTCGGCTTCCTGCTTGTAGGCCATGAAGCCGGAGCCCGCTTCCAGCGCGGCATCGATATAATCCAGTGCCCGCAGCATGTTCGGCTTGAGCTCCTCCGCCAGGGAGAGGTCGCCCGTCCAGCGGTAATACTCACCGATCAGCGCCAGGAACAGCGGCGTGGAATCGATGGTGCCGTAGTACGGCGAGAACGGAGACTGATTCGTCGTGACCAGCTCTCCGTAGCGAATCTCATGCATGATTTTGCCCGGCTGCTCATCCCGCCAAGGGTCTGTCTTCTCGCCTTGATAAGCCGCCAGCGTTCTCAAGGTTCCTTTGGCAAGCTGCGGGTTCACCGGAAGCATGAACAGCGCCGTGATCAAGCTGTCTCTGCCGAATGGAACCGCGAACCACGGCAGTCCCGCGACCGTTGTATCACCGAAGCCCACATCGGTCGTCAGCATGCGCAGATCCTGCAGTCCTCTCTGGTACAAGCCGCTGAACAGCGTGGAATCCGATTGGACCCGCGAGCTGTTCGCGTACCAAGCTTCATAGGAGGCTTCGAGTTTCTTCAGCCCCTCTTCGTAGGTCAGCGGCGTCGCTGCGGAATGCTGCTCCGTCATCGGCGTGACAAAGAACGTAATCACCTTCTGCTCTTTGGCTTTCAGGGACAAAGGGAACGAAACATTCCCGGCTTGATCCGTTTGGCCGCCGTCCGCATCCCAAGCAATGCGCGTCTGTCTTCTCAGGTTGTCAGCGCCGACATAAGCCAGTGTCATCTCTTGATCGCCTGTCCGTATACCCTCCATCATGCCGACTTCCCCTGTACGGTATTTGCGCACCAGGAACATATCCTGAAAATCGGCATCAAAGGACACGGCAAACTCGATATTCGAATCGGTCACAAAGTAATTGGTCAGCGTACAGCGCTCATACAGGACGCCATCATAGATGAAGCGTTCCCGAAGCACTTCGATCGCCCCTTCATCCTTGGCGTCCTTCATCAGGCGGAAGGAGGCCACATAGCTTTTATCCCCCGTGGAGGACAGAAGCGAAGGCTTCTCGCCATCGATGAACAGCTCCATGCGGCTCAGAAAACGCGTATCCTTCGTATACAAACCATGGCCC
The DNA here is from genome assembly GCF_000204455.1 of Paenibacillus sp. HGF5. Lineage (NCBI taxonomy): Bacteria > Bacillati > Bacillota > Bacilli > Caryophanales > Paenibacillaceae > Paenibacillus > Paenibacillus sp. HGF5. The sequence goes on from NZ_AEXS01000132.1 coordinate 21,754, forward strand.
TGATCGTCCCCCTGGACGATATCTCCGTTAAGCCCGGTCAGAAAAAACACGTCTCCTTCTTTGATTACGCGGTAGTCCATGCATAAATCCCCCTTTATTCAACAACCTCAAGTTCAGCCTGCAGTCCTTCCTCCGAATGCGGTCCGACCCAGACATGGAACTTTCCGGGCTCTACCGTAAATTCAAGCCTTTCATCCAGCAGCCCCAATTCTTCACGTCCCAGCATAAAATGCACCTCACGGCTTTCACCAGGCTGCAGCCGCACCTTGGAAAACCCCTTTAGCTCTTTGACCGGCCGGGTCGAGCTTGCCACCAAGTCGCGGATGTAGAGCTGCGCGGTTTCCTCGCCGGCTCTGGATCCCGTATTCGTGATGCTCACGGATACACGCACGGATTCGTCCCGGCCGATCTGATGCCGATCCAGCTGCAGATCCGTATATTCGAACGTTGTATAACTAAGGCCGTACCCGAACGGATACAGCGGAGAATCATCGCAATCGATATAATCTTCGTATAGGTGGGGCCGCCCGGTATTCTTCCGGTTGTAATACATCGGAATTTGGCCCGTCGCGCGCGGAACGGTAACCGGCAGGCGACCGCTCGGATTGTACGCGCCCGTCAGCACGTCTACAAGCGCTAGGCCTGCGGCGGTTCCCAAATGCCAAGCTTCCACCACGGCATCGGCGTGCTCATGCAGCCATGGAGTCGCAAGCGGACGGCCGTTCATCAGCACGGCTATGACCGGCGTGCCGGTCTGCCGCTTCAGCTCGCGTATCAGGCGTTCCTGGCAGGGTGGAATCGTAATGGACGTCACATTGTAGTGCTCGCCGGTCATCGCTTCGGATTCGCCGACAACGACCACGGCGACATCACACTGCTTGGCAAGCTGAACGGCACGATCGACTCCGCCGTCCAGCTCCTCCAGTATGCCGCTGCCCTGCTCATAGAACACCTCGGCGTTCGGCGCGATTTCCGATTGAAAAGCATCCCGCACCGTGACAACGTCCTCATCCCGGCCTTTCCAAGCCCAGCAGCCCATTGAATTATGGCGATCATCGGCCAGCGGCCCGATCAGGGCCAGCTTCTTGTGCTTGCCGGTATCCAGCGGCAACATCCCGCCGCGATTCTGCAGGAGCACAATCGATTTCCGGGCGCTGTCCCTGGCCTGGGCCAGATGCGCCGCTGGAATGGCTCGTCCTTTCAGCAGATCTCCGGCTTCTTCGCCTTCCTCGCTTACATACGGGTTCTCGAACAATCCGAGGCGGAATTTCACCCTCAAAATGCGAAGCACCGCATCATTCAACAGCTGAAGCAGCTCGGGGTTATCCTGGACCAGCGCCTCCAGATGATCGAGATAGACGCCGGAATGCATGTCCATGTCGACGCCGGCGTTCAGCCCCTTCCGCGCGGAATCTTTCCGGTCCTCCGCATAGCCATGGTAGATCAGCTCTTCGATCGACTCCCAGTCGCTGACCACCATGCCGTCAAAGCCCCACTCCTGCTTCAATATATCCCGCAGCAGATAGCGGCTTCCGGAAGCGGGAACCCCATTGAGTTCGCTGAAAGCACTCATCACCGACAGAGCGCCTGCCCGAATCCCGTGCTCGAACGGCGGCAGCACGGTTTCCCGCAGCGTCCGCTCCGACATGTCCGTCGTATCATAGTCCCGGCCGCCTTCAATCCAGCCATAACCGGCAAAATGCTTCACGCATGCCGCTACGGTCGGGTTCCCGTCCCCGTTCGGACTTTGAAATCCTCTTACCTTCGCGGCAGCGGCCAGAGAGGACAGATAGGCATCCTCTCCCGTACTCTCCGCGATGCGGCCCCACCGGGGGTCGCGCGTCACGTCCACCATCGGGGCAAAAGTCCAACGGATGCCTTCCGCTGCTGCCTCTTCTGCCGCAATGCGGGCGTTCTTCTCCATCCCTTCGAGATCCCAGCTGGCGGCTTCGCCGAGCGGAATCGGAAAGATGGTGCGAAAACCGTGAATGACGTCATCCCCGATGAGAAGAGGAATCCCCAGCCGCGTTTCCTCCACGGCCAGCCGCTGGAGCTCGTTGATTTTTTTCGGACCATGCACATTCAGCAGCGACCCGATTTTGCCTTCGGCAACCAGCTTCAGCTCCCGCTCCTCGCACCGGCCGTACTGCACCGTTTGACCGATCTTCTCGGCCAAGGTCATCTGCGCGAGAAGGTCCTTCGCACGCTGTTCCACGTTATCCATGTCTAATCCCTCCCGATGCTTCGATATCAGCCTTTGACGCCTGCGTTCGAAATCCCCTCGATATATTGGCGCTGGAACAGGAAGAAGAACAGGATGATCGGCAGCGTGGACAGCACGACCCCTGCCATGATCATCGGCGTATTCTCGAAGAACATATCCTTCACGCTGTTCAGGCCGACCACCAGCACGTACATTTCCGGCGTATTCGCCAGCGTGCTCGGAACGAGGTAACTGTTCCAGGTTCCGGCAAATGCAAGAATCGACATCGTAATCAGCGATGAGCGGGCCAGGGGATATACGATCCGCCAGAAAGCGCCCATCTTCGTCAAGCCATCCATCCGCGCAGCCTCCAAGAACTCGTTCGGAACCGAGATGAAGAACTGGCGGAGCATGAAGATATACAAGCCTTGATAGAGGAAGGGCACCGTCAATCCCCAGAACGTGTTCAGCCATCCGAGCTGCGCCACGTTCACGTATACCGGGATCAGGATCATATGGTACGGCACCATCATGGTGGCCACAACGATCCAATATATCAGTCCTTTACCCTTGAAATTCAGCTTGGCCAGCGCAAAGCCGGCCATCGGGTTAATGATGAGGTTCCCGATGACAACGACGCCGGTCATGATCACGGTGTTCATGAACCATCTCGGCACGTTGTACGCATCGTTCGTGAAGAAGATTTTGAAGTTCTCGAACGTCCAGTTGGCCGGCGACGTCAGCGTATTGACATGGCGCATCGGGATGACGGACGTATAGATGGTATAGAGAAAAGGAAGGGCGAATAAGAGCCCCAGGATGATCGTGCCGATGTACAGAAACGGCCGACCTTTATTCGTTCGGGTCAACATTACTCTCACTCCTTCTCATCCAGGAATTTTTTTTGCAGGTACGTAATCAGCATGATGATCATGAAGAACAGCACCACCGCCGCGCTTCCGTATCCAATGTTCATGTAACGGATCCCGTGCTGGTAGAAATACGTCACCACCGTGCTGGTAGCGCCGGCCGGCGAGCCGAGCGCGCCATAACGGGAAATCGCGGCAATTTGGTCGTAGATCTGGAAGCCGGCGATCGTCGACACCGACACGATGAAGAACGTGATCGGCTTCAGGAACGGCACCGTAATGTAGCGGAATTTGTTCCACTTGGACGCCCCGTCGATCTCGCCCGCTTCATACAGATCCTTCGGAATTTCCTGCAGGCCCGACAAGTACACAATCATGGTGAATCCGGCTTGCTGGAAGATAAACAGAATACATACGAATAAGAGCGCATAGCTGGTATCCGCAAACCAAGTCACGTTCCCGAAGCCCAAAGCTCCGAAAAATTTCGTCAGGAAGGTGCCCTGCTTGAAAAGCATCATGAACACGGTCGTGATCGCGATCTGCGAGGTAATATACGGAATGAAGAACACGGTCCGGAAAATCCCCTTGCCCTTCAGCTTCTGGTTCACCAGGATCGCCAAAAGCAGACCGAGCAGGGTCTGAATCGGAATCGAGATGACGACGATTTCCAGGGAGTGAAGCAGCGCCCGGAAGAATTCTTTATCTTGCAGAATGGTGACATAGTTTTCGAGGCCGATGAATTTGGCCTGGTCCAGGGCAGCGAAGTTCGCATCCTGAAAACTTCTTACGAAAGACTGGATGAATGGATACAGAAACCACCATGCCCACAAAATCAAAAAGGGCAGCGTAAACAACCAGCCCAGCGTCTTATCGGAGTCTGCCAGCGAACGGAACCAGGATGGCCTGATCTTGTTCCCCTTCATATCAGCGTGCTTGCTGCTGTAATCGGACATAAGTTATCCCCCGCTTCCAAACTTAAATTGGTTGGTTCATGAAAAACCCACACAAAGTGGTGTGAACAAAGGCTCCCGCTCCCCTGATAACAAGGAGCGGGAGCGGGTGTTGCCTCTTTCTTATTTGAACTGGCTTTGAATGTCGTCGAGAATTTGCTGAGCCGTTTTACCGGAGCCGCCCAGAATCAGGCCTTCCAATTCTTTCACGAGCTCATCCGTAAAGCGCTTGGTATCCGTTGGATACCCATAGTCCGTGCTGTACTCCAGCGCAGGCTGCAGCGCCTTGAATTCAGGGTTCTTCTCGAAATACTGCTCAGACAGCGAGGATACGGCCGGATTGAAGCCGAGCTCCATGAATGCGGTTTGCGTATCGTCGTTGGTCATGTAAAAAGCAGCCTTCAGCGCAGCTTCTTTGTTCTTCGCGTCTTTCAATACCATGTAAGCGTCAGAGCTCATGGTGCTGCCGTTCGTCGTTCCTTTTGGTACCGGAATAGCAACCATTTTCAGGTCCGGATTCGCATCCTTCAGATACCCTTTGTACCAGTAACCGCCTGTACTCATAGCGCCCTGCTCATTGCTGAATACTTCGCCGTCCCAGCCGAAGCCGAGCGATTTCGGCGTGACCGCCAGTCCTTGGTCGTACATATCGATGATCATTTCCAGCGCCTTGACGTTCTCAGGGGAGTTGATGGTCTTACCGTTACCCCAGCCTCCGCCGAAGCTCTTCACGTAGTTCGTGATATGGAAGGCATCCAGGTTCACGATAATGCCCTTCACATCGCCTTTGTTCAGCACTTTGGCCGCTTCGATCACTTCATCCCATGTGGTTGGATACTCGCCGAGGCCGGCATCCTTCCACATTTGCTCATTGATGAAGAACATCGCCGGCATATCGCTGTTCGGTACGCCGTATTGCTTGCCGTCCACGTTCCAAATCTTCTTCGATGTATCCGGGAAACGGTTCATGTCCACGCCCGTCGCTTGAACCAGGTCATCGATTGGCGAGAACAATCCTTTATTGATGTACTCGTAAGCACCTTCGTTGGACATTTTAATGAAGTCAGGCGCTACGCCCGCAGCAATTTCACCCGGAAGCGTGTTCCAGAACTGCTCGCTGCTCGGATATTGCTTAATTTTCAGTTCGATCTCCGGATACTGCTCGGAGATGGTGTCAGCCGCTTTCTGATAAATCTCCAAATCCTGCGCCGTACCCCAGAATCCGAAATTCACCGTTACTTTTTCAGCAGCGTCTCCGGCTCCATTATCTGTATTGTCAGCGCTTTTACTGCCGCCGCAAGCGGTTAAACCCACAACAAGAGCCAGGCACAAAACCAGCATGGCCGAAAACTTCTTGTTCCATTTACCCATGATGCTACCCCCCACGTTTCTTTTGATTTACCTTACATCTTCATGATAAAGAGCCGGGACAACAAAAAAAATTAATCAAATGATGATTAATTTTTAAAATTGACTATTTTTTATAAATAGATTGCACTGCACGAGCGTTTTTATGAAAAATCACACTTTCTTCTCTAATATCACACTTCATCTTTCCTATATTGTTTAGGAGAAAAGCCTGTGTATTTCTGGAATACAATGGCAAAATGGGCCTGATTATTGAATCCCACCATCTCGGCAACGTCATAAATTTTGTAGCGATAGTCCTTGAGGAGCACCTTCGCCTTCTCGATCCGAAGCTCGTTAATATAATCGAACAGGCCCTGACCGACCTCTTGCTTAAACAATCGGCTGACATAATTCGGACTGACGTGGAACAAATCCCCGAACAATTTCAAGGAAAGGCTCTCCGGGTAGTGCTCCTCCGTATATTCCATAATATTTCGCGTGAGCTGGCTGTAGCCTCTCAGCTCCAGATGGCTGCGATTCTTGAGCCGCTCCTCGAACAAGGCACGGTATGCGGCCGATAGCTGCCCGAATTCATGGATCTCTTCAAAGGCCGATGTTTCTTCTTGAGCGTCTCCCCGGCCCGGTACGCCTGTGCCCTCTCCGATCATAAACAGCAGACCTTCGTATACCTTGCGGACATCCTTCTCTTCCATGCATTCTTCTTGCGCCAGAAACTTCTCCCACTGGGACAGCAGCTCCAGGAAGCGCTCGTTCGCCTCCTCCCTGAGGGCAGACTTCATCTGGCTTAAATAGGCATCGGCCTGTCTATAGACGTGCTCACCCTTCTGTTTCAGATGCTGATAATAAAAGATCGACGTATCCGGGTGATAAAATTGATGGGACAGCGCTTTGCCCGCCTGCTCGTAGCCCGTCCGAATGCCTTCGAAATCGGCAAACCAGTCGCTGATGCCCAGCACGATGTCGATATTGACAAACCGCTTCAGCGCCGAACTGATCATTTGCACCATTTTATTGACGCGCGTCAACGAGGCCAGCAGGCTTTTCAGCTCGCTGTTGCTGATGAATACGGCACTGCACTGTTCATCCAGCTGAAGATATTCAACTTCCTTCTCCGTGGACAGAATCTCGCTGACGACGTTCTGCACCGTATTCGGCAGGATCGACTCGGTTTCCTTGGGGTACCTTTTGATAACCGCGTGATAATCCTTGATTCTGAAAAGAACGACGTACATATTGCCCTCTTTGAGCTCCGTTTCATGCAGATCATGAACATGGCCACGGAGAGCGTCATATAATATCTGCTCCTTCCGGTTGCCCGCCGTACCCGGCCCGACTTGGGCCGGAATCCCCCGGCTCCCGAACTGCTCCCGGACGCTCTTCAGCATCGCAGTCAGCTCGCGTTCATTCATGTCGGGTTTGTGGAAATAATCAAAAGCCCCCAGCTTCAACGCTTCCTTCACGTAGGCAATATCATCGAAGCTGCTCAACACGACCGTTTGAACCGGGATCTGCCGGTCCTTGATCGTCCGGAGCACCTCGAGCCCGTCCATCTTCGGCATTTTGATATCCAGCAGCACCACGTCCGGCACGGTTTCCGTTATCAGACGCAGCGCTTCTTCGCCGTCACCCGCTTCACCGACAATGTCCACGCCCTGAGCTTCCCAGTCAATCGCCGATTTGATCCCGATCCGAACGAGCGGCTCGTCATCTACTATAAGTATTCGCACTTGCTATCACCCTGCTTCTTCTGTGATGATCGGAACCCGAAGCCATGCGACCGTTCCGCCCTGTTCTCCCCTTTGGATCCACAGGCCGTACTCGGGCCCGAAATGAAGGGATATCCGGTTCCGTATATTGTTCAGTCCGATCGAGTTGAAGGTATCCTGCGGACCGTCCTGCTCCACCTTCGCCTGTCCGCCCTCCGGAAAACCGCGCCCGTTATCGCATACCTTCATGATCAGCGCATCCGATTCCTCATAAATCGATATGACAAGGCTGCCCTTGTAATCGATGCCTTCAAAGCCATGGAAAACCGCGTTCTCCACAAGGGGCTGAAGCAGAAACTTCAGGGTCCTATGATTCATTACGGCCGGATCCACCTCGTACGTGACATCAAATTTATTAAAATATCGGAAATCGAGAATTTTCGTATAGTTCTCCATGAATTCGACTTCCTCGGCAATGGTCACGTAGTCGCCTTCCTTCTTCACCGTAAACTTGATAACCGAAGAGAAAGCCTGCAGCGCTTCTTCAATGCCCGTTGCCCCCTGAATCTTGGCCATCCACTTGATCACGTTCAGCGTGTTGTAGATAAAATGCGGACGAATCTGCGATTGCAGCGCATTCATCTCCAGGTTCCGCTTCTCCTCTTCCTCTACGTAAATCCGCTCGATTAAATCGCGGATTTCGTGCAGCATCTGGTCCACGGTATGGCTAATCACGCCGATTTCGCCGTGCTGCTTCGTATCAAAGCTTACGTCAAGCTGACCTTGGGAGACAAGCTTCATTTTGCTGTTCAGCACCGCCAGCGGCTTCATGATCGTGGTGGCGATCCGGGCCGAGATCAGGATGGACAGCACGAGCAGCAGGATCAACGCACCGATCAGAATAGCCACCATCAGGTACACGATCGAGAACAGATCCTTCTTCGGGATGACCGTGACCGCCTTCCAATTCGCCATGGAAGAGGAAGAAGAAATCATGTAGGTATCCCGACTGATCTGCGTGTTGACCTGGCCGTCCGCGTTATATTGAAAGTCGCTTCCCAATACCTCGGACGCCGCCAGTCCGATTTCCTCGGGGTGAACGCTGTGCACGATATGATCGGTTTCGTCGATCAAGTAAAAATTCGTATTCTCGGAAAATGACGACTCGCTCCACAGCGTCTTGAGTTTATTCACCGAAATATTAAACAGGATAAACCCGAGATCCTCCTTCGTGTACGGATCCAAGATGGCCCTGCCCACCGACACGACCGGAATTCCCTTCGTTGACAGCAGTCGCTCCTGATGAATCCCTATCGGGACAAAGCCGCCATACGCTTCCCTGATCTTCCGGACAAAAGGCTCGCGGGTAAACTGCTCCTTGAAATAAGCGAAGTTCATATATTCCCGGTTGCTTCGGCCGATGATGGACCGGCTGTTCTCGTGGTAGATAACCACGGAGTCAATCAAGTCCGAATACAGCATGATCCCGCTCTGGATCAAGCCGTTCACTTTATCGAAATCCTGCCCCCGCTCCAGCAATGGATACGTCACCTTGCCGTAATCCTTCCGCATAATGGGATACACCGTGGAGTCCTGGATCGGGAACATGGACAGCCGGAGCAGCGGCTGCAGGGAGGTATCGATATTTTTAATGATTTGTTTGTTGTTTTCCACGGCGGCATCAATCATCGTGCTCCGATTATTCTCCACGTAGACCCAGGATACGATCCCGCCGATCAGAAGAAGGGGAACGATGATGAAGGCGGAGAACGCCGCAATCAGTTTCTTCTCCAGGCTTAAGTGAAGCATTTTCTGCTTTAGTTTCTTCATGGGCCGCGTCTCTCTTTTCTCGTTGTTCGATAGGATCGTCCTTTACCGCGCCGTGCCGCTTATCCGGAATTTTCTCGGCGTCATTCCCGTAAAATTCTTGAATAATTGCGTATAATAACTCTGGCTGCAGAACTTGAACGTAAACGCGATTTCGGATATCGACTGGTTCGTATTGGCCAGCAAATGCTTGGATTCCTCAATCTTCCGCCGATTAATAAAGGTGGTTATGGCTTCGCCCGTCTCCCGCTTGAAACGATCGGACAGGTAGCTCGGGTGGACCTTCAAATATTCCGCGACCCTCTGCAGGGTCAGCTCCTCGAAAATATGCTCCCGGATGTAATAGATCGCCAGGTTCACAATGTGAGAGAACGACACGTCTTCCTTCTCGGAGCGGATCATCGACACAAACTGCACCAGCATCTCATATTCAAAATGAACCAGCCGCTCCACATCGCTCATTCGCTCGATCTCGAGGATCAGCGTGTCGCTTAAATGAAAGGCGATCTCGGGATCCACGCCGCCTTTGATGATGGCCCGGGTAAATAAGGTGCAGGAGGCAATCAAGGCATTCTTCTTCGATCGAAGCGGATACGTCGCCAGCACGGCCGCTTCCAGCTCGTTAATTTTGCGCAGCATGTCCATGGCTCTATTCTCATCGCCGAAGCGGATCGCTTCCAGCAGCTCGTGTTCATAGTCGAACGGGGGATGGATAAAATTCTCGCGCAAATAAAACATGCGGGAAGAAAGGTAAAAGGGTTGGTTTCCAGAACGTGAAGGCTCTTTCATTATTTCCCCACCACCTAAAAATATTGATAAAAACCTTGATATTTTAGTATAACATAACTCCGATTGGCTCTAAAATTCAAGAATAACCATGCTAGGAAGGAAGTGTAGACCATGACCTGGAATATATCAAATCCTGATTTGTCGCAGCAAGCCCTGCTGAATATGGAAAGTATTTTTGCACTCGGAAACGGTTACCTGGGTGTGCGCGGCAACTTCGAAGAAGGCTACGGCGAGCGCCTGTCCACCATTCGCGGCACCTACCTGAACGCTTTCCACGACGTGATTGAAATCCCTTACGGCGAGAAGCTCTTCGCCTTTCCCGATACACAGCAAAAGCTCGTTAACAATATTGATGCCCAAACGGTCCTGATCTATTTAGGCGACGAGAAAGAACCCTTCCGCCTGGATCACGGAACGATCACTGCCCATGAACGCCGCTTGCATATGGACAAGGGGTACTCCGAACGAATCGTGCAGTGGAAATCGCCCGAGGGCAAAGAGATCAAGCTGACCTTCCGCCGTCTGGTGTCCTTTGCGCACCGGGAGCTGTTCGCCATCGACGTTCGGATGGAGCCGGTCAATTTCAACGGCCAGATTCGCATCGTTTCCACCGTGAACGGCAAAGTGAAGAACTACACCAATGCCAACGATCCCCGGGTAGGCGCAGGGCATGCGGAACGGATGACCGTCATCGATGCCGGCGTCAAGGGCAGCGATGCCTATGTCGTAGACGAGACGATGGCGTCCAAGCTGCGTGCCGCTTGCGTGACCCGTCATCGCTTGAATGCCGATGCGGACATTCAGCTCGAAGCCGGAACTGGAGAGGTTACCTTCACGGCTGTTCTTCCATTGACCGGACCGATCCACTTTACGAAATACAATCTGTATACCGACAGTCTTCGTCACGGGCAAGACATGCTCGAGCGCGGCATTCAGCTGCAGGAGGAGTTGAAGGATACTTCGTTCGAGGACTTGCTTGCCGAGCAGGGCGAGTATCTGAACGACTACTGGAAATCGGCAGACGTCGTGATTCAGAACGATGACCAGCTCCAGGAAGGCATCCGCTTCAATCTATTCCAGCTGCTGCAATCCGCCGGACGGGACAAGCACAGCAACATTTCCGCCAAAGGACTGAGCGGCGAAGGTTATGAAGGCCATTATTTCTGGGACACGGAGATTTACATGTTCCCGGTATTTCTGATGACGCAGCCGGACATTGCGCGCCAGCTGCTGCTGTATCGTTATTCCACGCTGGAGCAGGCGAGAGACAGAGCGCGGGAAATGGGACACCGGCAAGGGGCGCTGTTCCCGTGGCGCACGATCTCCGGAACGGAATGCTCCTCCTTCTTCCCTTCGGGAACGGCGCAATACCATATCAGCGCAGATATCGCCTACAGCTATATTCAGTATTATCTCGCCGAGCAGGACCGGGATTTCCTCTTGTCCTACGGGGCCGAGGTACTGATCGAAACCGCCCGCCTGTGGGCCGACATCGGCCACTATTATAACGGCGCTTTCCATATCGATGAGGTGACGGGGCCGGATGAGTATACCTGCTGCGTGAACAACAACTATTACACAAACGTCATGGCAAAGCATAACCTGAAATGGGCCGCCAAGAGCTGCGCCATTCTGGAATCCTACGATGCGCAAGGCTTCAAATCCCTGTGCGGCCGGCTTGGCGTAACCGCGGATGAAATTTCCGCTTGGGCGAAAGCGGCGGACGCCATGCTGCTCCCGTATGATGAAGCGCTCGGCATTAACCCGCAGGACGATACGTTCCTCCGCAAAGCGGTATGGGATTTCGAGAACACGCCGGAGGACAAATATCCGCTGCTGCTGAACTATCACCCGCTCACCATTTACCGTTATCAGGTATGCAAACAAGCGGATACGGTGCTCGCCCACTTCCTGCTGGAAGACGAGCAAAGCTTGGAAACGATCCAGCGTTCGTATGATTACTACGAAGGCATCACGACGCATGATTCGTCGCTGTCTTCCTGCATCTTCAGCATCATGGCCTCAAAGATCGGCAATATGGACAAAGCGTATGAGTACTTCATCGAGACGGCACGTCTCGATCTGGACAATACGCACGGCAACACGAAGGACGGCCTGCACATGGCCAACATGGGCGGTACCTGGATGTCGATCGTCTACGGCTTTGCCGGCATGCGCCTGAAGGAAAGCGGACTTTCCCTCTCCCCGGCCATTCCGAAGGACTGGGAGAAGTATGCGTTCCGCTTGAACTTCCGCGGCCGTCTCATCGGCGTAAACATCGAGAAGGACGGCGTGTCCTTGGAGATCGTCGAAGGCGAATCCATCGAGATCAAGCTGTACGACGAGGCCGTAACGCTTGAAGCCGGGAAACCTGTGAAACATGCGCTGCAGAGCAAATAACGCATTTTTCTTGCGATATCCGGAAGGTCCCTGTTTCGGGTTTATACTTTCCGTTTTCTCACAAAGGAGCTATAAGATATGAAAGAAACACGCAAGCTGAAGGCTGTCATCTTTGACTTGGACGGCGTCATTACCGATACCGCGGAGTATCATTATCAGGCATGGAAAGCCACGGCAACCGAGCTGGGCATTCCCTTCACGAGAGAATTCAACGAGAATCTCAAAGGGGTATCCCGAATGGATTCCCTAAAGCTCCTGTTAAGCCAGGCGGAGACGCCTGTAAACTATTCCGATGAAGAGCTGGTACAGCTGGCTGACCGCAAAAACAAGCTGTACGTCGAGCTGATCGAAACGATCACGCCAGCCGACCTGCTGCCGGGAATTACGGAATTTGTAGCAGACATCCGGTCGGCCGGCCTGAAGACCGGCATCGCGTCAGCCAGCAAAAACGCCATCGCCGTGCTTACACGGCTTGGGGTCATGGACCAGTTCGACGTGATTGTCGACGTAACCAAGCTGAAGAACAACAAGCCGGACCCGGAGATCTTCCTCACCGCTGCCGCAGAGCTTGGCGTAGAGCCTGCCGACTGCATCGGCGTGGAGGATGCCGCCTCCGGCGTTGACGCCATCAAGGGCGCCGGCATGTTCGCCGTCGCGATCGGCAACCCCGCGCATTTCCCGCATGCGGATGTCGTGCTGTCCAGCACGTCGGAGCTGAATTTCCGTGAGCTGGCGCAGAAATTCGAAGGCTGATAGAAAAATGTAAGGGTGCTCCTAAAGGAGCGCCCTTTTTCGTATAGCCCTCCCATTTTTTGCAACCACCCGCGATCTTCGTTAGACTGTAATTGGTAGTGAGTACAGTAACTTTCCGGTATGTAAGCATAAGCATCATATCGAGAATACGATAAAGGGGACTTTCCATGGAACAGGCTGTCTTGGATCAAGGGGCCGAACGATTCGGCCGAGGTTCTTATTCGCTGAAGTTACTTGGGGGATTCGATCAGAATGTATTTGAATACAACGGTGAAGACGGACGCCGCTTCATTATGAAATTCTTGGACGCGTCCAAATACCGCAAAGCCTCGATCATTCGCGAGCTGACGTGGATGGCCTATCTCGCCGAGCAGGGTCTGAACATGGCAGTGTCCATTCGATCCGCACAGGATCTTCTTATTGAAGAGGTAACCCACGATTCCAAGCGATACCATGTCATTGCCTTTACGAAGGCTCCCGGCAGCCCGTTAACGGATGTAACATCGGATTTTGCGATAATCAAGCAGTGGGGACGCGGGATGGGCCGTATGCATAAGCTCGGCAAAAAGGACGCCACCGCTTCGTCACTCGTGCACCGAATGGCGTTTCCCCAATGGAATGATCATGTGATTTTTACCGATGCGTTCCCGGAGGCTGCAGGTGAAAGAGTCCATACGCAGTGGAAGCTGTATCTTAAGGAATTGGAGTCCCTCCCGCAGAATGAGGAAGGCTACGGCATCGTCCACAATGACCTCCACCATCACAATTTTCACGTACATAACGGGGAGATTATCTTTTTCGATTTCGGGGATGTCTCGTACCATTGGTTCGCCTACGATATCGCCATCGCCATCTATCATGCGGTTCAGACGGTTTCGGAAAACCGGAAAGCCGAGTTTGTGGCCCGATTCTTCGACTCGTTCTTATCCGGCTATCTTCAAGAGAATACGCTGAGCGAGGAATGGATCCAGCGGATCCCGTTGTTCATCGACTTTCGTAATATCTACTCCTATGTCTACTTCGCCAAATTCGTAAATTGGAATGAGATGGATGAACGCACCCGGAAATATCTGTTAGCGATGAAAGCGGATATTGAGGCAGGCAAATCCGTTGTAAAGCTGTCTATTTAATAAGAGAAGGAAGATTGCTCTGCCATGAAACCTAAATCC